>JAEDHX010000046.1 GCA_016296785.1 Coprococcus sp.
GCAAATATGGCAACGGCAATAATAACTTCTACTAAGCTAAAACCTTTATTATTTGTTTTTGCCATTTATTTTCACTCCGTTCAAATGATTACTCTGTAGCTGCATCTCCGGTTGT
The DNA here is from genome assembly GCA_016296785.1 of Coprococcus sp. Classification (GTDB taxonomy): domain Bacteria; phylum Bacillota; class Clostridia; order Lachnospirales; family Lachnospiraceae; genus Coprococcus. The sequence continues at coordinate 116 of JAEDHX010000046.1, forward strand.
AGGCTGCTGTTTTACAGTTGGGTTACCAAAAATATTAGTAGTACCTGTCTGAACGTTAACATCAGCATGATCAGTTGTTCTGTCACCACCATTTACTGCATATGAAGTAAATGTAAGCTCACCCTCATAATAACCTTCAGTATCATTGAAAGCAATGCTGATGGAATCAAGAGTCATTCTATACTCGCCGTCCTTGATGTAATCAATAACAGACTTAATGTTCTTATAATCACCTGTATATGATACAGGGAATGTTGCCATATAGCAGTTATAACCATCTGATACTACAGCTGTAGAATCAGCTTCAGCCGGAGCTGCATCAAGAGCGATATCACCTACTGCGCCCTGGCCTAATGTGTAGAATAACATTTCCTCACCCATAGTAACTGATGGGAATGTGAACTTGTATTCATCCTTGATACCCTGTAAGTACATGATTGTATTATCCTGATAAAGCTCTGCAGGGAACTCTGCAAGTATCGCCTCATAATCTGCTTTATACTTAGCTGTATCATCTATGTACTGCTGTCTGTTATTATCTTTAGCCTTCAAGTCATTATAATATGTCTGACGTTCATTCTTCTGCTTGTCAATTTCCTTCTTATCATCGAAATTGCCCATTGCAACAAATCTGATAGGTAAGAATATAATTGCTACCCCAAGTAAAAATAAAAGTAAATTTCTTTGTCCCTTTGTAACTGCACTCATGTTTACACCCTCCTTATTCTAATGTAACTGCATCACCGGATGATGTAAGGTCATCAACAAGTGCTGCTGTAGGATCTACATATATACATGAAACTGTAAAGTCATATGTAACTGTTTTTGTCTGTTCATCAATATTTTCTTCTATTGAACCGATAAATGTATTATCAATACATTCAATATCTAACAGATTCTTAGCAAAAGCTGCAATATCCTCATACTTAGCAGTTGTTCCTGTAATAGTAACGCCTGATGAGTCAGAGTTAAATGCTGTTACACTAATACCCTTAGGCATCTTATCTTCAAGCTCTGCTATAAGAGTTCCAACAAACTGGTTGAGATTTGTTGTGTAGCTGTACATGCTCATAGCATCTACATATACACTCTCAGCAGCTTCGTATTCCTGAACAATAGCTTCAATATCTCTAATTGCTTCTATATCTTTATTAATCTTGTCAAGCTCATTCTGTGACTTATTCTTAGCAATGAAGGAATAAGCTGTAACTCCACCTGCAACAAGAACTGCAATAATAAGGAAAGCAATTACAAGAGGTGTTGCATCAAAGCCCTTGTTTGAACCACCCTTAGTACTTGCATCATTAAGTGCAAAGCCCATAGGTGCAAATGCGGCACCGATAGGTACCATAAGGTATACAGGATTGTAAATCTTTAAGTCAATCTTAGGGTCAAATTTAATATTAAATAAGCTGTCCATAACTCTTGTAGATACGTTCAGCTGAACCTTGAACAAGCCGTCAATTCCTTTAATAAGTGCACCATCACCTGTAAGGAATACATCATCAATAGGCTTATCAGGATTCTTTGATGTGAAGAAGTCCATTACACGTCCGATGTTGTTAATAAGATATCTGAATGCTCCTGTTATAGCATTATCATCAAAATCTACTGTAAGAAGTCTCTCATTCTGAAGTAAGGTCATAGCTGTTGTAGCATCTACTCCCTTAGCATCCATAACTTCATTTACAACAACATTAGTACCATATGGCACTGTTCTCTGTAAGAGAAGTGTATCACCCTTCACAATGTTAAGTACTGTTGATTCACTACCTAACTGGATTACCATAGTAGTCATATTCTCGCTGGTCTGAGTCTTGATCAGCTGAAGCATACTGTTACCAATGTAGTCAAGTGCTACCACCTTAAGACCTGCCATAGCAGCTACGTCATAATATGCACGAACCATATTCTCAGGTGCCGCAACAGCAAGAACTCTAAGCTGTTTGTTGTTTTCTTCATCAGTAACTGTCTCTAATATAGAATGTGATACTACGTAATCTTCTATATTAACAGGGAAATACTCTGATGAGTTCGCATTAATAATTCCTTTAATTTTGTTTTCCTTAACGAAAGGTACTACTACCTCTCTGTTAACGATCTTTGTAGAGGTAAGAACGAATATTGCGTTCTTATTTGTTATTCCGTTAGCACTAAGCTGTGATTTAATAGCATCTGCTATTCTTTCCTTGTCTCTAATAATACCATCTTCATATGAATCCTCCGGTGTCTCGAAGATAATGGCATTATGTACTGTAGACTGTTTCTTGTTTGAAGCTGTAGCTTCAACAATTGTAATACTTTCATTTGTAATGTCGATTGTTAAAACTTTGTTATTACTCGCCATTTTAAATAGCCTCCCTCGCTAATCAGTAGTTTTTTTGAAGATATACTAATCTTCATAATTGCCTGAGTACCAGCTTACCGCTGTTCACCCTATAATATTAATTGCATCCGTTATAAAAACGAATAAAAGGTCAACAATCTGTCACCCTTTTTAATAGTAGCACTCTTCTATCAATATGCTGACTCATTATCACATTAATATAGAAGCTACCGCTAAATTAAGTACCAGCCTATTTAGTAAGCCAGCTGCCGCCATAAGTTTGTTGCCTACTTTAATATTGCATTATATATTATGTATGCATGTTTTCAAGCAAGGATAAACCGCTGACCGCAAAGGGCAAATTTTCACAGTAAGCATAAGCTTTAACTTATTGCTTACTGTGATAAATGCCTTGAATATTGTGAAAATATCATAAATTATATGTTACGAGGTCAAAATAAAATATGTATTATCACTTGTTTTCTATTTTGACATTTTAGTAATTGCTGCTATCTGGTGAAATCTCTGTAGTACCATCAAATGCATATACTTTAATATCATTATTGGTTACATCAACTGTTACCTTGAACTCACAGCCCTTGTTCTTATACTTTGTTGTAAGTGTTGTGCTACCAAGAATATCTGTAAGCTCTGCACCATATGCGCCATAAGAACCTTTTACAGTACTGATTGTTGTAGCTGCTGTAAATCCATTACCTAAATCGTTTGCAGCCTGCTCATCTGACATTGCTGTCTGAAGAGCTGAACGAATTGTATCAGCATTTGAAATATCTGTTGATCTTCTTGACTTGTTGATGTACTTAATAAGTGCTGGTGCAAGAGCACCTGCAAGAATTGCCATAATAGCAATAACAATAATTAACTCTACTAATGAGAAACCTTTGTTGTTCTTCATAATTATTCTCTCCTTTTTCTTATATATTGTTTAGTGTCATGTTGTGACACATTTATTTATTAAACCGGCATCCTCGTACTACCGGGTTTAATCTATTATTACTATATTAATATATGTTCATCATGCTGAGTCTTGCACGATGAATATTCACAAAACAAATTATGTATATTCTAGTACTGATCAAGAGCACTGTACATACTCATGATAGGTCCGTATACAGCTGCTACAATCATACCTACAACGCAGGCAAGAAGTACCATGATAAGCGGCTCCATAGCTGCTGTAAGAGCATTAGTTGCTGCCTCAACCTCTTCGTCATAGTAATCAGCAACTTTGCTAAGCATCTCTTCAATATCACCTGTCTCTTCACCAATCTTAGTCATGGCTGAAAGCATAGGTGGAAGCATCTCCATATCCTTAAGCGGCTTTGAAAGAGGAATACCCTTTGAAACCTGAGTCTTAGCATCCATAAGACCATCTCTTATTATCTTGTTATCCATCATCTTGGCAACCTGCTCAACGGCATCTATCATTGATATACCTGACGCCATAAGAGTACTCATTGTTCTTGCAAATCTTGCACAGGCTGTCTTGATATTAAGATTACCAAATATAGGAAGTTTAAGGCCAAGATTAGCAAAAAGCTGCTCACCAACAGGTGTCTTCTTGAATACTTTAAGTGCAAATACAATGGCAGCAATAATTATAATAAGAAGCCACCATTTATACTTAACAAAATCTGCTGCCGCCATCATCGCCCTTGTTGCAAACGGAAGATCTGCTCCCATATCTGCAAACATATCCTTGAAGTTAGGAATAACCATTACAAGTACTACTATAATAACGATAACCATTACACAGAGAACTACGATAGGATATGTCATCGCGCCCTTAATCTTAGATGAAAGTGCATTATCCTTCTCGAAGTGCTCTACAAGTCTGTCAAGACATATCTCGAGGTTACCTGACATCTCACCTGCAGCTACCATGTTAATCATGATAGGAGGGAATACATCAGGGTTAACTCTAAGCGCATCAGCAAGAGTACCTCCCTTTTCTACATATGTTCTTGCATCACTTACTGCCTTTCTAAGTGTCTTGTTCTCTATCTGATCCCCCATCAATTCAAGTGCTGCAATAATAGTAACACCTGCCTTGATAACAGCTGAGAACTGCTTACAGAAGACGCCCAAATCTCTTGATTTAACCTTCTTCTTAAATCCTACTCCAGCTAGCGGACTACTCTGCTCTGTGAGACTCATAATTGAATATCCGTCAGATTTCAATTTCCTCTCTGCACCGTCCCTGTTTGGAGCTTCGATGGTACCCTTTTTATTCTTACCATCTCTGTCAACAACCTTGTAATTAAATACTGCCATTGTTTTTCCTCCGACCCAATCAATATTCTTATGTTATGTATATTCGCCTTAAAAAAGTACATAAATATACAATCTACATATTATAATATAAGTAAATAATACTATACCACGTTTACATAATCAACATTTAATTATTTTTTACATTTATTTTGTGCAAATTATACAAACCACGTTGTAAATATCACATTATGGATTACTGTCCATTTATCTTCTTTCTCAGGTACTGCTGATCCTGCGAATATGTCATTGCCATCTCTCTTGTAATGGTACCTGATGAATATAAATCATAAAGCGCATCATCCATTGTAATCATACCAAGCTGTCTGCTTGTCTGAATAGTTGACTGAATCTGATGTGTCTTTGCTTCACGAATAAGGCTTCGTATAGCCGGTGATGCAAGCATTACTTCAAATGCAGCTACTCGTCCGTTTCCATTAGCCATTGGAAGAAGCGACTGTGATATAACGCCCTCAAGAACCATGGCAAGCTGTACTCTTACCTGTTGTTGCTGGTTTGTTGGGAATATATCAATAATTCTATCAATTGTACTTGCAGCTCCAATTGTATGAAGTGTTGAGAAAACCAAGTGTCCAGTCTCTGCAGCAGTAATAGCTGTTGATATTGTCTCAAGGTCACGCATCTCTCCTACAAGGATAATATCCGGGTCCTCACGTAGTGCAGCTCTAAGTGCATTCGCATAACTAAGTGTATCCATACCAACCTCACGCTGGTTTACAATAGCTTTATTGTGATGATGAATATACTCTATAGGATCCTCAAGTGTAATAATGTGGTCTGTCAGGTTCTCATTCGCCTTATTAATAATAGAAGCAAGTGTTGTTGATTTACCTGAACCTGTAGGTCCTGTTACAAGTACCAGACCTCTCTTTCTCTTGTAAAGATCTACAACCTCCCTTGGAATACCAAGCTGGTCAGGTCTTGGAATTACAGTTTCAACTCGTCTGTAGGCTGCTGCCATATTACCTCTGTCCATATAAACATTAACACGGAAACGTCCTGTCTCCGGAGAATCAAAGGAGAAATCGACCTCTCCTCTGTCTTTAAGTATGGCTATATGTCTGTCCTTCATAGTAGAACCTATTGCCTCTGCAGCATCTGCTGCTGTAAGAGGTGGAACCTCAACTTCTGTGAGCTTACCATGAATTCTAAGCTTTGGAGGTATTCCAACCGCGATATGTACATCAGATGCTTTCGCCTCTACAGAAAAGGCAAGCAATTCTTTCATATCTAACATAACTCACGCCCATCCTTTCTTAATTCATTAATAATTTCAATTTATTTCTTCGGATTAGTAATCACCAAGCCGTAAGATACATAATTCTTATACGTCCATATCAACATCAACTGTTACTGTACTATGAACTATCTTCTTCATCTCTGATATTGAAGTAATACCATTTAATACATGCTTAGCTGCACCCATCTTAAGTGTAAGCATTCCTTCCTTAAGTGCCTGCTTCTCAATAACATCTGCTGTAGCACCCGATGCAATAATTGCCTGAAGTGATCTTGACACCGGCATCATCTCATATACACCGATTCGTCCTGAATATCCTGTGTCATTACAAAGAGGACAGCCAACAGGCTCGTAAATGATTACATCCTCTTCATCCTCAGGTACTCCAAGCTGAGCTCTCTCTTCATCCTCAATAAGTCGAGGCTGCTTACATGTTGTGCAAAGTCTTCTAACAAGTCTCTGTGCAATAACTCCAACAACAGCATCGCCTGCAATATACGATTCAATACCCATATCTATAAGTCGGGTAATTGTTGAAGCGGCTGAGTTAGTATGGAGTGTCGATACAACAAGGTGTCCTGTAATAGCCGCCTGAACAGCTATTCCTGCCGTCTCACTGTCTCGAATCTCTCCTATCATTATAATATCAGGGTCCTGACGGAGAATAGAACGAAGAGCAGCTGCAAATGTCATATCAGCTTTATTATTAACCTGAACCTGATTAATACCAAGGATATTAGCCTCTACAGGGTCCTCAACAGTGATAATATTAACATCTTCCTTATTAAGCTCACTAAGCGATGTATAAAGTGTTGTTGATTTACCTGAACCTGTAGGTCCTGTTACAAGGATAATTCCATGTGGGTTACTTAATATTCCATCAAACACCTTCTCCTGCTCAGCATCAAAACCAAGTGCGCTCTTAGGCTTTGTAAGACCATCCTTGGAGGTAAGTCGCATAACCGTCTTCTCGCCAAATACTGTAGGAAGAATAGAAACACGGACATCATACTCTCTACGGTCAACCATAATGGTGATACGTCCATCCTGAGGCTTTCTCTTCTCTGCTATATCCATACCACCTATAATCTTGATACGAGCCGTAATACCTGCAAGAATACTTAAGTCATATGACATAACCTGCTTTAACGCACCATCTATTCTGTATCTGACACGAACACCTGTCTCAAGTGCTTCAATATGAATATCAGACGCTCTCTGTCTTACACCGCCTTCGATAATCTGCTTAACAAGAAGAACGATAGGCGAATTATCTATCTCCTCATTAGTACCATCATCTTCATCTGCTCCAAGCGAATTAGCCTGCTCCTGGCGATACAACTCAGCAGCCTCCATAGCCTGGGCACTTCCATAATACTTACCAATTGCATCATTAATCTGCTCCTCTGTTGCAAGCATAGGCTCAACCTGCAGATTAGTAATAAGCCCTACGTCATCAATCGCATTAATATCCATAGGATCTGACATAGCAAGCTTTAATATGTTAGGATTATCAGGATCGATCTCAACAGGAACGACCTTATACTTTGTTACCATTGACTCAGGGATCATATGAAGAACCTTCTCTTCAATCTTAGCTCCCTTTAATTCTATGTATTCAATATCTAACTGCTTTGTCAAAAGAGTTATGAGCATCTCCTGGCTGATAAAGCCAAGCTCAACAAGTGTATTACCAAGCTTACCGCCTGTCTCCTTCTGGTGTGCAAGAGCTTCCTGAAGCTGTTCTTCCGTAATAGCACCTGCTGCTATAAGGACATCACCTATCCTTATCTTTTTTCGTCCCATTCCAAGTCGCATATTTGTTTATCTCCTCCTGAAAATTAAAAATGTACAAATACCTATTGAGCTATTATATCACAACCTTAATAGAATTTAAACGATTTGTACATATTTTAATAGATTTTTTTTGCGTTATTTTAATAATAATGCTTTTTTTCGAGTTGGATATGCACTATTTTTACCTAAAACTCATAAAATAATACAAATCCAGGGAGTCTGACAGATGTGCAAACCTTCAAAAAACCTCTGAGTCCTGAAGAAGAATCATATTATATCAAAGAGTGCAAAGGCGGAAATCAGACTGCCAGAAATATATTAATTGAATATAACCTTCGACTGGTTGCTCATATCGCCAAGAAATACGCAGGCAGCTGCAAGGAGCTGGAGGACCTGATATCAACAGGCACAATAGGCTTAATCAAAGCAATCGATACCTTTGATGACCAAAAAGGAAAGAAGCTGGTAAGCTATGCTTCAAAATGTATTGAAAACGAATTGTTAATGATGCTTCGTCAGGAGAAGAAAAGAGCACGGGAAGTATCAATATATGAGCCAATAGGTACAGACCGTGAAGGTAACGAAATAATCCTTATGGATGTTATCAGCTCTTCAGGTGCTAATATATTAGATAATATCATCACAAATCAAGATATAAGAATGCTCCCCGGCTGTATCAAATATAGGCTTTCTGATAGAGAAAAGAAAATACTCTCACTTCGATATGGTCTTATGGGTCAAAAGCCTCATACACAAAAGGAGGTTGCTGACATTATAGGAATATCACGATCTTATGTATCCCGTATAGAAAAAAGAGCATTAAACAAGCTAAAAGGATGCCTGAACGAATAGTCCGGGCATCCTGATACTATACTTCTTTTCTTCTAATAATCATTCCTGGCAATATATCTGCATCAACCCTCACCTTTAGCTTTTGCTTAGGATGAGGTGCGCTATCCATGGAATTACCGTCTTCATCAAATATCTGTAAGGCTCTGCATATAATATTACTTCCATCAAAGCCCATTACCTCAAGCTCCTCTCCTACTGAGAATTTATTCTTTTGCTCAAAATACAGATATCCATCCTTCACATCTCTTACCGTCCCAATATATGTGTAATTCTTAAGATAGGTATTATTATCATATATCTGCATTTCGCTTGTTGGTTTGCCAAAATAAAAGCCTGTTGTAAACTGCCTGTAGGTGCATTTGGCTATCTCTGCTTTGTAATAATCAATATTGGCTCTATATTTCTCTTCAGATTCATAATAGTCATCAAGTGCTTTTCTATATGTCCTTGCAACAGTTGCAACATATAAAGCCGTCTTCATGCGTCCTTCTATCTTAAAGCTGTTAATGCCTGCTGCTATCATCTCAGGAATATATTCAATCATACAAAGGTCCTTTGAATTGAATATATAAGTACCTCTCTCGTCCTCATCAACAGGAAGATATTCTCCCGGTCTTGTCTCTTCAACTATATGATATTTCCATCTGCAAGGATGTGTGCATGCCCCCTTGTTAGCATCCCTTCCTGTAAAATAGTTGCTAAGCAGGCATCTTCCTGAATATGAAATACACATTGCTCCATGCATAAATGATTCTATCTCCATATCAGGTGGAATATTGTCTCTTATACCCTTTATCTCTTCAAGTGATAATTCTCTGGCTGTTACTACACGTTTTGCACCAAGCTTGTACCAAAAATTATAAGTAAGATAATTAGTATTATTTGCCTGAGTGCTTATATGAAGCTCCATATCAGGCATAATCTCTCTTGCAAGTGTAAATATACCGGGGTCAGATACAAGTACAGCATCAACGCCGGTATCCTTAAGCTCATAAAAATATCTCTTTATACCTTCTATATCATAGTTATGAGCATAAATATTAGCAGTCACATACACCTTCGCATTATGCTCATGAGCATATCTTGCTCCCTCTTTCATCTCTTCAACAGAGAAATTATCAGCTTTCGCCCTTAGTCCATATGCCTGCCCGCCTATATATACTGCATCTGCTCCATAATCAACAGCCACCTTTAATACATCAAGGCTTCCTGCCGGAACAAGCAGCTCTGCTCTTTCTATTGTAGCCATAGTATTGCTCCTCATTATCCAAAATAATTCTTCATTCAATTCACTTTCATTCTGTAAATACATGCATAAACTATAGTTTAATGCTAAGACTCATTCCATCACCGATATTAAGTATCGCTGTCTCAAGCATCGGATTATTCTTAAGCTCATACAAATATTCCCTCATCCTGGCATGAATTGTTCTGTTTCTTCTTGTTACAGCATACCTTGATTCAAGGACATCTCCATCCTGCAGCACATTATCACAAAGAAGTATTCCGCCCTTTCTTAACAGCTTAATCGACTTTTCAAAGAAGCTGCCATACTGACCCTTCGCTGCATCCATAAAAATCATATCATAGCAGCCATTAAGCTCATCCAGTATTATATTAGCATCTCCGGGAATAAGTGTGATAAGCTCAGATGCCGAAGCCGCAGCAATGTTTTCTTTTGCCTTTTCAATTCTCTTTTCATAATTCTCAATTGTTGTTATATGGCCGCCCTCAGGCAGAAATCTGCTCATGAAAATGGCAGAATAACCAACCGCCGTCCCAATCTCAAGGATATCCTTAGGTTTATTCATCATCATAAGCAGCTTGATGAATTCTCCCGCTTCACTTCTGATGATAGGAACGCCACTGTCTTCTGCCTCTTTTCTGATAGCCATAACAACCTCATCATAATCCCCGGTAAAGGAATTAATGAATGATGCTATTCTCTCATCCGTTATCATAAATTACCTATCCATTATCATTTCTTTGTATCTTCCACGCCGGTCAGAATATTTATTATCTGCTTACTTGTATAAGATGGTGACAGCTTATATGTACCGGCCTTAATTCTTGATGTATGCTCTCCTAAACGGAGTTTAAACATAAATGCATATTTGTTATCAATCACACCTGCTTCCTCAAGGCTCTCACAAACCTCCATTGTCGTTGGATCAGGAAGCACCTCAATGCTTACAATCTTAGTATCGCCAGCATCCTTACTGGTATTAGCAAACACCTCGTATGCAAATGAATACGCACCAGAGAATATCTTCACCAATGCAAACAGTATACATACATTAATCAACAAACCTATCATAAATCTGAGCACTTTTTTCATGCTCCTTGCGCCATCTATAGCCATAATAATATCTCCTTATCCGAATTGCTAAATCATATCAATATCAAGTTCATCAGCAATACCTTCATATATCAGTCTCATCATTCTGCAAAGCTTCTGCTCTGCCCTGATAAAATCATTCACAGTAGTATCATGAAGCAGTACATCATACTCCATAAACAGATTATTCACTTCATCGTAAGGATTGTCAAGACCTTCATTATTCTGAAGCTCTACGTTCTTGCACTTAAATTCCTGCAAACTCTTTGATAAATCAGGTCTTTCAAGCAACGCAGCCTTACTTCTTAAATAATTTTTATATACCTCAGATTCCCTGATATGCATATTCAATTCTCTGCTGAGTTTTACTGCATCATCCATAATGTTTTATACCTCTGTAATAATTGGCAATATCATAGGGCTTCTCTTCGTCCTCTTCCAAAGGAACTCCCCAAGCTCGTCCTTAATAGTCATCTTAATCTTACCCCAATCACTAATATTGCGTCTAAGGCATCTGTCAAGTGCCTCCTGAACAACAAGGCGGCAGTCCTCCATAAGGGTTTCAGACTCTCTAACATATACAAAGCCTCTTGATACTATATCAGGACCTGCAATAAGCTGATTGCTATATTTGTCAAGTGTAACAACAATAATTAAAAGACCATTCTGTGAAAGAAGCTGCCTGTCTCTAAGAACAATATTACCTACATCTCCTACACCAAGTCCATCTACAAAAATGCCCTGCGCAGGAACCTTACCTGTCACTTCGAATGTATCCTCTCCAACCTCAAGTACATCTCCTGTAGTCATAATCTTGATACGTTCACGTGGAACACCCATCTCCATTGCAAGTTCTGCATGTCTCTTTAAATGACGATATTCACCATGAACAGGAACTGCATACTTTGGTTTAGTAAGAGCATATATAAGCTTAAGCTCCTCTCTGCATGCATGACCCGATACATGAGTATCTTCAAATATTACACGTGCGCCTTTCATCTCAAGCTCATTTATCACCTTAAATACAGCCTTCTCATTTCCCGGAATAGGATGCGAGCTAAATATAACGACATCTCCCGGAGTTACAGCAACCTTGTTGTGAATAGATGCAGCTATTCTGGATAATGCAGCCATATTCTCGCCCTGGCTTCCTGTTGTAATAAGCACAAGCTTCTCGTCAGGATAATTCTTCATCTCACTTATATCAATAAGCGTATGCTCCGGAATATTAAGATATCCAAGCTCAGAAGCAGTGGAAATAATATTAACCATGCTTCTTCCCTCTACAACAACCTTTCTGCCATACTTATATGCTGAATTAATAATCTGCTGCACACGGTCAACATTAGATGCAAATGTAGCAATAATAATTCTGTGATTCTTATTATCATCAAACAAATTATCAAAGGTCTTACCTACTGTCTTCTCTGACTGTGTAAAGCCCTCTCTGTCAGCATTTGTCGAGTCAGCCATAAGTGCAAGAACACCTTTCTTGCCAAGCTCGGCAAATCTCTGCAAATCTATCATCTCACCAAATACAGGCGTATAATCAATCTTAAAATCACCTGTATGAATAAGCAGACCTGCCGGTGTATATATAGCAAGTGCTGCTGAATCAACTATCGAATGATTTGTCTTAATAAATTCAACACGGAAGCGGCCAAGATTAATTATCTGGCCATATTTTACTACCTTGCGTTTAGTATTATTCAAAAGATTATGCTCTGATAATTTATTCTCAATAAGGCCCATAGTAAGCTTAGTAGCATATATAGGCATATTTAACTCTTTTTCTACATAGGCAATAGCACCAATATGGTCCTCATGGCCATGAGTTACTACAAGTCCCTTTACCTTATCAGCATTCTCCTTAAGATAAGTTACATCAGGAATAACAAGGTCAATACCCAGCATGTCATCCTCAGGAAATGCCAATCCGCAGTCAATAACAATTATAGAGTCATCATACTCTATAGCAGTAATATTCATTCCAATCTGTTCGAGACCACCAAGCGGAATAATCTTAACTGCATCCTTTTTCTGCTTATTCAATTTTATACCTCCAAATCTAAGTCCACTAGCAATTCATCAAATATCCTGATAACTGCTTCTAATTCTTTTTCATCATCGACAATATCAAATGTTGTCATGTCTCCTGCGCTGTCATCACGCAGCTCTTTTAGCACAAGAAAAGAGCCCTCATCTTCAGCTTCCTCTAAATCCTCTGCCTCAACAAGCAGATAGTTTACTCCGCCAAGCGTAGTCTGTTCAAGTACTGCAAATAAAACCTTATCTCCATCTTCTGTTTCAAATTCAATCGTATTATCCTTCATATCTAACCTTTCGAGATGGCATCAAGATAATTCTGCAGAATTACTGCAGCTGCCATCTTATCTATGTATCTCTTTCTGTCTTCTCTTCTGACATTACTCTCCATCAGGACACGTTCCGCTTCAACTGTAGAAAGTCTCTCATCCCATAAAACAACTTCAATCCCTGTACGTCTCTCAAGAGCTTCCTTGAATTCCTCAGTCGCTTCAGCTCTCTCTCCCAATGTATTATTCATATTCTTAGGATATCCAAGCACTATCTTCTCTACCCCGCCGTACTCACTAATTGTTTGTTCTATCTGCGCATATGTCTGCCTTAATTTGTTGGCAGATTTTCTGGTAATCGTACATACCGGCTGTGCTGTAATAAGCAGTTCATCGCTTATCGCAACTCCGACAGTCTTTGTTCCATAGTCAAGTCCAAGTATTCTCATATCATATGTCCTTTATTTGAGATTATTATTAATATAGTCCTCAAGCAATACCTCTATTATCTCATCTCTTTCAGCCTTCATAATAAGGCTTCTTGCATTCTTATAGCTTGTTATGTATGTCGGATCACCACTCATAATATAACCAACCACCTGACTTACAGGATTATATCCCTTCTCTGTAAGTGCCTCGTAAACCTGTCTGATTATATCTGATACATCCACAACATTATCTTTTATCGGAACTATATTCTGTGTACTTTCGTTTGTCATATCATCACGCCCTTATCTTTCTATGCTTATTTACACTAGCTTATCCAATTCATTTTAATATAAAACCGGCTGAAATTCAACCAAATATATCCATTTTAATAGCCCGTTTTTACTAAATAATCCGGCAGCTCATATCACAGAGCTCATATCACCGACTTCTATCCCTTATATACTACACTGATAATTCTATTAATATATTCCTCCGGTTTCCTGTAACCTTCAGCCGGAATTAATACATCAATATATCTTTCAGTATGCCCTTTTAGGAATAATTTATTATCCTTTTCAATAATTTCTTCAACAAGAACTAAAAGCTCTTCTCCAACAAAGCTTTCCTCATATCTGCGTTTATTATTCTCAGATAATTCAATAAGAGTGTCGCTCCTGCTATTCTTAACATCAGGCGAAATCTGGTTTGGCATTTTTGCCGCCACCGTGCCCTCTCTTGGAGAATACTTAAATATATGCATTTCATACAGATTAAGCCTTGTAAGAAATTCTAACGTCTCATTAAACTCCTCATCTGTTTCACCGGGAAAGCCAACAATAACATCTGTTGTAAGTGCAGGTCTGTCATACGCCTTCCTAAGCATATCACATTTTTCTAAGTATTCCCCGGATGTATACCTTCTATTCATTCTTTTAAGGACTGTATCACAGCCACTTTGAAGGCTTAGATGAAAATGAGGACACACCTTCTTATTGGCCGATATGCTATCGACAAAATCCTCTGTTATTATTCCAGGTTCTAACGAACCAAGACGTATTCTTTCTATTGATTCGATTTTTGAGATGCTCTCGATAAGTTCTTTTAAATATACCCCATTTTCCTTATCCTTGCCATATGAAGATATATGAATACCGGTAAGAACTACCTCTTTAACACCATTTGAAGCTAAATCATTAATTTCACTAATAATATCCTGCTCACTTCGGCTTCTGATGCGTCCTCTTACATATGGAATAATACAATATGAGCAGAACTGGTTACACCCATCCTGAATTTTTACATATGCTCTTGTATGATTATTTGTTTTTGTAATATTTATTCTCTCATACTCATATTCCCTTGAAATATCAACAAACGAATCATATTCCTTTGAAATATCGGCAAATGAATTACATTCTGTTTTTCTCAGATATTCTGAGATAATTAATGCAACATCCTTCTTCTTGTTATTACTGATAAGAATATCTATTGTGTTATCAGCTTTAAGCTCGTCTGCTTTAGCTTGAACATAGCAGCCACAGGCAACAACAACTGCATTAGGATTATTTCTCTTTGCTCTATGAATCATCTGCCTTGACTTCTTATCAGCCATATTAGTAACGGAGCAGGTATTTATCAGGTAGACATCAGCATACTCCTCAAAAGGCACAATAATTGCGCCCTCCTTCTCGAGAAGCTCAACCATTCCATCCGTCTCATATTGATTAACCTTACATCCAAGTGTAAGAGTTGCAACTTTCTTATTCTTTAACATAGTAGTATTCCGTTTCTGTAAATTTAATCTGTTAATTACGTAAATTTTTATAAGTTATTCTGATGCTTATTGACTTTTATTACTCATAACTATATTATAATTATATGACATACTTTTGGATTACTAATTGTATAGGAGGATAATTATGAAAACAGTTATGATTTCTTTAAATTCAATTGATAAGGTTAAAAACTTCTGCACTGATATTGCTAAGTTTGATGCAGAATTTGATTTAGTATCAGGACGTTATGTTATCGATGCTAAGTCCATCATGGGTATCTTCAGTCTTGATATATCTAAACCAATCGAGCTTATTATTCATGCTGAAGAGAAGGATCTTGATGATATTATGGCAGTACTTGCACCTTACATTGCCGAGTAATTATTGGATAATCTGCATATAAGCCGAAGAATATTGTAATTCTTCGGCTTTTTTATATAACAGGAAATTCCTCCGAATTTCCTGTTATATAAAAAACGCTCCGCTAAGGATGCGCACTCGCGCGATAGAAAGTCTGTCGCACAAGC
>JAEDHX010000109.1 GCA_016296785.1 Coprococcus sp.
TGTCCCTCAGAATTAATAACATCACCTGTATCAACTACCATAACTCCATCTGTTTTCATATAGATTCCCATTGGTTCACCGGATGGAATTACCTTCTTATCTGACAAATCCTCAAACACAAATTTTGCATTATCATATTCGATAGCTACATCATCTTTTCTATATGTCAAATAAAATGCAAATAAGAATATAATAAATGCAACATCTATGCACAAAAGTACAATTAAGGACCTTCTATAGTTTTCCATTTCACATACCTCCCATAAATAGTTAAAAAGAAAAAGAGTAACGTCATATACGTTACTCTTAGTATGTTTAAATAGGGATAATTAATTATGGTGAATTTTTGTTTTCTCTGCCATATCTTTCATTTCCTTTGCCGCAAGCACTGAATTATCAGTAATCTCGGCACCTCCAAGAAGACGTGCAAGCTCCATTATTGCGCCGTCATTATTAAGTCTTTCTATACTTGTAACAGTCTTATTAGAAGCTACATTCTTCTCGATTACATAATGATTATCTGCCATAGCTGCAATCTGCGGCAAATGTGTAATTGTAATAACCTGATGGCTCTTAGCTATTACAGCCAGCTTTTCCGCCACCTTCTGAGCTGCTCTTCCACTAATTCCAACATCAATTTCATCAAATATAAGTGTATCGATGTTATCCTCATTAGCCATGCAGGATTTAATTGCAAGCATTATTCTTGATAATTCACCACCTGATGCAACATCATATAATGGTCTTAAATCCTCACCTACATTTGTTGATATAACAAAATAACAATCATCTATCCCATTTGATGTACAGTCATCTAGTGTATCAAATACCATATCAAACTTAACCTGCATAAAGCTAAGCTCTTCTAGTGCATTACGAATATTATCACACAATATCGCAGCCTGCTCTTTTCTTGTTTTTGAAAGCAGCTTAGCAACTGACATCATATCCTTATAAGCTGTGCTAAGCTTCTTATCTAACTCTTCGATATAATAATCATATTCTGCAAGTCTTTCATATTCTGCCTTTATTTCATCAAGGTAAATGTTTATTTCCTCGACAGTTTTGCCATATTTGCCCTTAAGCTTATTAATAGTATCTAATCTGTCTTCAGTCTCAATAAATAAAGAATCATCAAATTCCATGCTTTGAATATAATCCTTAAGCCCAACATTAAAGTCATTTAGCAAAGCATCAATACTCTCAAGCTGTGAATAAATATCTGAAAGCTCATCATCGAGATGCTTGATATTCTTAAGACAAATAAGTGCCCGACTAATCTCGTTACCGGCTGAGCTGCCCTTAGTATAACCGGTTGCATCATATACCTGAGAGGAAGCTTCAATAATATCCTTTGAATTATTCATCCTGTTATACAGCTTTTCTAATTCAATGTCTTCCCCTATCTTAAGCTTTGCAGACTCAATTTCATTAATTTCATATTTTATAAATTCAAGCTTACGAAGTCTCTCGCCACTATCCATGGATAAAGCTTCCTTTTCCATGATGAGCCTGCTATAAATATTATATTTTTCCTTAAGCTCATTCTTTATTGGCTCAATTATCCTTTTGCCGAATTTGTCAAGTATTTTTAAATGCTCTGCCTTTTTTAATAAAGTCTGCTGTTCATGCTGTTCATGCATATCAACAAGCAGCACTGAAGCCTCTTTAAGCTTTGCTGCAGTTACTATCTCATCATTAATAGTATTAATTGTTCTTCCGTTTAATATGCGTCTTGTAATAATCAGCTCATTCTCATCATTACCACATATTCCTATATCCGAAAGTGCATCCCATACAGCTTTATCCTCAATATAAAAAACAAGCTGGCATAAGCCCTCGATATCTGGATTTCTTGGAAGATCCTTAGGAAGCTTAGCTCCCATTCCTATCTTCAGAGCCCCAATAACGATGGATTTACCTGCTCCTGTTTCACCGGTAATAATATTTAATTTATCGCTAAAATCAACACTAATATCATCTATAAGTGCCAAATTCTTAATATGTACGTTTAAAAGCATTAATCCTCCTATTACTTTAACACAGACACGTTATTTATCTCACTAATAACCTGCTGTATAAGCTCACTTGAACGAACTGCAAGAAATATTGTATCATCACCTGCAATACATCCGATAAGCCCTTCTATATCCATATTATCAAGTGCAGCCGCAACTGCCATTGCCACACCTGATATCGTCTTCACAACTATTATATTACCTGCTGCCTCCATTGAAACAATACCTGTATTAAGTAATTGTCTGTATGAAGCCTTTGACTCCCTGTTTACAGTTCTTCCGGGTACATACTTTTGTCTGCCGGAATCACCGGTTGTTTTAGTAAGATTTAATTCCCTGATATCACGCGATATTGTGGCCTGGGTAGTCTGAAAACCTTCCTGTTGCAACATGGCAAGAAGCTCTTCCTGTGTTTCAACATCATTATTCTGTATTAATTCAATGATTTTTGCCTGTCGCTTTTGTTTCACTAATACTTTCCTCCCAGTTTATTTCTTAATATTTCATAGAAATTGATTTTATTTGCTTTAATCAACTTAGTAGTTCTGTCTGAACGATATATATTTACAATATCACCTGCTGATAGCTCCACATCATTACCACCATCAAAGGAAACAATAGCTTCTGTATCCTGAGTTTTTCTTTTCTTAGCTATCTCTATTGAAATATCTTCGTTGGAAGCTAATACAATGCTCTTAGAAGTAAGTGAATGAGGTGATACAGGAGTAATTACCATTAGACTTGCTGTTGGGCTTACAATTGGTCCTCCTGCAGATAAGTTATATCCTGTTGAACCTGTTGGCGTTGCAACAACTACTCCATCTGCCTCATATGTATCAAGAAGGCTCTCTCCTACATATACATTAAGTCCAATAAGACGAGAAAAGCCGGCACGTGTAATAACAATATCATTTAACGCACTCTTACAATACGTTCTGCCATCAGCCTTTCTTACTGTTCCACGAATCATCATTCTTTCTTCAATCGTAAAATCATCATCAATCAACCTATCTAATATAGTGCATAGGTTGGACACTTCTCCCTCTGTAAGAAAGCCAACAGTACCAAGATTAATGCCATATAGCAATACATCAAGCTCTTCTACCTGACCTGCTACCTTAAGCAAGGTCCCATCTCCACCTAAAACAAGTATACATTCAGCATCCCCAACAAGCTCATTTGTTATACCAAAATCGCTGCAGAAATCATAACCATCAGATATGTTACAGCTTCCGCCCTTACTTTGTATGTAATTTTTAGCAGTATTTGAAATACTAAAATTTTCATCCTTATCAGGATTTACAACAATAAGATATTTCTTCATATGCTGTGCTCCTTAATCTAGGCTGGCATGTGACTCCTCTACCAAAGCCTTAATATCAAACATAATATCTTCACATTTATCGTCCTTAGTAATATAAAGCAGGTATTCAATATTACCTTCAGGACCTTTAATTGGAGAAAATGAAAGTGCACGCGTCTTAAATCCAATAGCTCTTGCATAAGATACTATCGTTTCAACAACCTCCTCATGAACATTCTTATCTCTTACAACACCCTTTTTGCCAACCTTTTCTCTTCCTGCC
>JAEDHX010000047.1 GCA_016296785.1 Coprococcus sp.
AGAAGTGTGATACACTTATCATCGGTGGTGGTATGGCTTACACATTCCTTAAGGCAAAAGGATATGAGATTGGTAAGTCACTTGTTGATGATACTAAGATTGATTACTGTAAGGAAATGATGGAGAAGGCTGAGAAGCTTGGTAAGAAGCTCCTTCTTCCTGTTGATTCAGTTATGATCGACGATTTCCCTAACCCAATTGATGATCCTACAATTGCTACAGTTGTATGTGATGCTGATAAGATGGATGCAGCAAAGGAAGGCTGTGATATCGGACCTAAGACAATAGAGCTTTACGCTGATGCTGTTAAGACAGCTAAGACTGTTGTTTGGAACGGACCTATGGGAGTATTTGAGAATCCTGTTCTTGCTACAGGTACAAAGGCTGTTGCTGCTGCACTTGCTGAGACAGATGCAACCACAATTATTGGTGGTGGTGATTCAGCAGCTGCTGTTAACATTCTTGGTTATGGTCCAAAGATGAGCCATATTTCAACAGGTGGCGGTGCTTCACTTGAGTTCCTTGAGGGTAAAGAGCTTCCAGGTGTTGCTGCAGCAAACGATAAATAATATAGATAAATTATCTATATAGAATCACATATTATAGAAAAAGAGGTTATTAAAATGGCAAGAAAGAAGATTATAGCCGGTAACTGGAAGATGAATAAGACTCCTAGTGAGGCTGTTGCTTTAGTTAATGAATTAAAGGATTTAGTTAAGAATGATGAAGTTGATGTAGTATATTGTGTTCCTGCAATTGATATTGTTCCTGTAGTTGAGGCTACTAAGGGTACAAATGTTGCAGTTGGTGCTGAGAATATGTATTTCGAAGAAAGCGGAGCTTATACAGGTGAGATTTCAGCTGCTATGCTTGTTGACGCTGGTGTTAAGTATGTTATTCTTGGTCACTCAGAGCGTCGTGATTACTTCAAGGAGGATGATGTTCTCTTAAACAAGAAGGTTAAGAAAGCATTTGAGTCAGGTCTTACACCAATTCTTTGCTGTGGTGAAAGCCTTGAGCAGAGAGAGCTTGGTGTTACTATGGACTGGATTCGTCTTCAGATTAAGTCTGACCTTGCAGACATCACAGCTGATCAGGTTAAGAAGTTGGTTATTGCTTATGAGCCAATCTGGGCTATCGGAACCGGCAAGACAGCTACTTCAGATCAGGCACAGGAAGTATGTAAGGGAATTCGTGATCTCATAGCTGAGATGTATGATGAAGCTACAGCTGAAGAAGTTCGTATTCAGTACGGCGGTTCAATGAATGCCGGTAATGCTGCTGAGCTTCTTGCTAAGCCTGATATTGACGGTGGTCTTATCGGTGGAGCTTCACTTAAGGCAGATTTTGGTAAGATTGTTAATTATAACAAATAATATCATTTAAGCTTTAAAGGGCTATTTAACACAAAACAATATGTGTTAAATAGCCTTTCATTATTTATCATATTATTGTGAATACTTTGTTTGACGATTATATATAACTATGTTATAATTCAGTCGATTTAAATAAGGAAACAAGGATTGGAATATGAAATATATTAAAAATTTTTGGCAACACAGATATTTATTAGGTGAATTAGTTAAAAAGGGAATAAAGTTAAAGTATAGAAGATCATATCTTGGTATTATATGGTCTCTTTTAGAGCCACTTCTTACAACTATAGTTCTAACTGTTGTATTTGGAACATTGTTTGGAGTTAAGGATCCAACATTCCCATTATATGTACTTTGCGGACGTTTGTTGTTTTCTTTTTTCTCAAGTGGAACAAATGGTGCACTTAGAGCAATCAGGGGCAATTCCGGTATGATAAAGAAGGTATATGTTCCAAAGTATTTGTATCCAATGTCAAGTATATTATTTAATTTTATTATATTCTTGATATCACTAATTATACTTATTCCACTTGCACTGTTTTGTCATGTTACACCAAAGCTGAGCTGGCTCTATCTTGTATTGCCGCTGTTTCTTCTTATTCTTCTTACCTTTGGTGTTGGTATGATTTTAGCAACAATAGATGTATTCTTCAGGGATATGGAATATTTGTGGTCTGTAATAACATTGCTTATTATGTATATGTCTGCAATTTTCTATCCACCGGAGAAGCTGTTAAGCAGTAAATATGCATTTTTGCTTAAATATAATCCGTTGTTTGGAATTATTAAAACCTTTAGAGATTGTATGCTTGGTGACCCATTAAATTGGAAATATATTGGCTATGCATTTGGCTTCTCTATGGTTTCAATACTAATTGGAACATTTGTTTTCTATAAAAAACAGGATGTATTTATACTTCATATATAGGCGGTAGATATGGGAAAAGAAGCTTTAATTGTTGATAATGTCAGCATGAAATTTAACCTTAGTTCAGAGAAGGTTGACAGTTTAAAAGAATATATAATAAAGGCACTAAAGCGTGAGATATCTTATGATGAGTTTTGGGCATTAAAGAATGTAAGTTTTTCGATTAATAAAGGAGACAGACTTGGAATTCTCGGATTAAATGGTGCAGGCAAGAGTACACTCCTTAAGGTTGTAGCAGGTGTATTTAAGCCTACTGAGGGTTCGATTACAAAGAAGGGCAGAATCGTACCACTTCTTGAGCTTGGTGCAGGCTTTGATATGCAATACACCGGTAAAGAGAATATATTTCTTTATGGAAGTGTACTTGGTTTTTCTAGGAAATATCTTGAATCTAAATATGATGAGATAGTAGAGTTTTCTGAGCTTGGAAGATTTATTGACGTTCCACTTAAGAACTATTCTTCAGGTATGAAATCTAAATTGGGATTTTCTATTGCTACTATTGCAGAGCCTGATATTCTTATACTTGATGAGGTCCTTTCAGTTGGTGATGCTAAGTTTAGGAAGAAAAGTGAAGCAAAAATAATGCAGATGATGTCTGAAGGAACAACTGTATTATTTGTTTCACATTCATTAGAGCAGGTTAAGAGAATATGCAATAAGGCGATAATCCTTGACAAGGGTAAGCTTATTGCAAATGGTCTTGTAGAGGACGTTGCTCCTGTATATGAGAAGCTTATTGAATAGTATCAGATAGCAATTATTTGTTTTTACAAATTATCATATAAAGAAAAATGAAAAGGAGATAATTATTATGAGTAAAAAACCAGTAGTATTGATGGTACTTGATGGTTATGGAATCACAGACAAGACAGAAGGAAATGCTGTTTATATGGCAAATACTCCTGTTATGGACAAGCTTATGGCTGAGTGTCCTTATGTTAAAGGAAATGCATCAGGTCTTGCAGTAGGTCTTCCTGACGGACAGATGGGTAATTCAGAAGTTGGACATATGAATATTGGTGCAGGACGTATTATATATCAGGAGCTTACAAGAATTACAAAGTCAATTGAAGATGGTGATTTCTTCGAGAATGAAGAGATGCTTGCTGCTATAGAAAATTGTAAGAAGAATAATTCAGACCTTCATCTTTGGGGACTCCTTTCAGATGGTGGTGTTCACAGCCATAATACACATTTATATGGTATTCTTGAGCTTTGTAAGAAGCAGGGACTTTCAAATGTATATGTTCACCCATTCTTTGATGGAAGAGATACACCTCCTGCATCAGGTAAGAGCTATCTTGAAGAGCTTATTGCCAAGATGGATGAGATTGGCGTTGGTAAGGTAGCATCAATGTCAGGACGTTACTATGCAATGGATAGAGATAACAGATGGGATAGAGTTGAACTTGCATACAAGTCACTTGTTACAGGTGAAGGCGTACAGGCTGAGGATCCTGTTGCTGCTATGCAGGAGTCTTATGATAAGGAAGTATATGATGAATTTGTTCTTCCAACTGTAATAACTGAGAATGGCAAGCCTGTGTCACTTGTTAAGCCTAATGATTCAGTAATTTTCTTTAATTTCAGACCGGATAGAGCAAGAGAAATCACAAGAGCGTTTTGTTCAGATGATTTTGATGGATTTGAAAGACCAAATGGACGTATGCCACTAGTATATGTATGCTTTAAGGATTATGATGAAACAATTCCTAACAAGCTTGTTGCATTTAAGAAAGAAGAGATAGAGAATACATTTGGAGAGTACCTTGCAGCATGTGGTAAGAAACAGCTTAGACTTGCTGAAACAGAGAAGTATGCTCATGTAACCTTCTTCTTCAATGGTGGTGTTGAGGAGCCTAATAAAGATGAGGCAAGAACTCTTGTTAAATCACCGGCAGTTGCAACTTATGATTTACAGCCTGAGATGAGTGCACCTGAGGTTAGTATAAATCTTAATGCTGCAATCACTTCAGGAGAATATGATGTTATTATTATTAACTTTGCAAATCCTGATATGGTTGGCCATACCGGAGTAATTCCTGCTGCCGTTGCTGCTGTTGAAAGAGTTGATCAGTGTATTGGCGCTGCTGTTGAAGCAGTAAAGAGTGTTGATGGCGTATTGTTTATTTGTGCTGACCATGGTAATGCAGAGCAGATGATTAATTATGAAACAGGAGATCCTCATACTGCACATACAACCAACCCTGTTCCATTTATTCTTTATAACTATGATGATGGCGTTAAGCTTAGAGAAGGAGGATGCCTTGCTGATATAGCACCTACACTTCTTGAGATTATGGAACTTCCACAGCCTAAGGAAATGACCGGTAAGTCTCTTATTATCAGATAAGGAAAGGCTGTATTATAATATAAAAAGCATGGAGGTGATACGAATGAAAAAGTTTCTTAAGGAATTCAAGGAATTTGCTCTTAAAGGAAACGTAATGAGTCTT
Organism: Coprococcus sp.; assembly: GCA_016296785.1. GTDB lineage: Bacteria > Bacillota > Clostridia > Lachnospirales > Lachnospiraceae > Coprococcus. The sequence goes on from JAEDHX010000047.1 coordinate 4,764, forward strand.
GCTATCGGTGTTATCATCGGTGGTGCATTCCAGGCAATAGTAACTGCTTTTACTGAGAATATTATTAATCCTATTATTGGATGTATAGGCGGTACTGATGTACAGGGTAAGATTCATCTTATGGGTGACCAGTATATTAATTACGGTGCATTCATAACAGCTGTAATCAATTTCATTATTATGGCATTTGTTTTATTCCTTTTAGTTAAGGGAATTAATAAGCTTATGTCACTTGGCAAAAAGCCTGAACCAGAGGCTGCTCCGCTTACAAGAAAATGCCCATATTGCTTTGGCGAGGTAGATATCAAGGCAACAAAGTGTATGTATTGTACATCTGATATTGAGCCTGAAAAAGAGTAATAATAATTTGATATCTAATTATTGGATTAACCAAGAAAAAAGAACTCGGATAAAATGTTATCTGAGTTCTTTTTATTTGATAAACTGATATATGATTTGTTATCTGTTCATGTATATATTTCCATTATTTGTTCATAATACTAGAAAATAATGTATACGAGGAGTGATATTAATGAACAGAATGGAAATAATAGAGGTTAAGGCAAGAGAGGTTCTTGATTCGAGAGGAAATCCTACTGTTGAAACAGAAGTAATACTTGCTTGTGGTTGTAAAGGAAGGGCAATTGTGCCATCAGGTGCTTCTACAGGGCAGTATGAGGCACATGAATTAAGAGATGGTGAAAAGAGATATTTCGGGAATGGAGTTACTGCAGCAGTAAATAATGTAAATAGTAGAATTGCTGACAGAATTATTGGAATTGATGTTACAAAACAAACAGAAATAGACAGGATAATGATTGAGGCTGATGGAACTGAGAATAAAACGCGTTATGGCGCAAATGCTATGCTAAGTGTTTCTCTGGCTGTTGCAAATGCTGCGGCAAACGCATTAAATATGCCCTTATACAGATATATTGGTGGAGTAAATGCTAAGGTGCTTCCGGTTCCAATGATGAATATTCTAAATGGTGGCAAGCATGCTGATAATACTGTAGACTTTCAGGAGTTTATGATTGCACCTGTAGGGGCTGAATCGTTCAAGGAAGCAATGCAGATTGCCTGTGAGGTTTATCATACATTAAAACGAGAGCTGAATGACAGAGGTCTATTTACGGGCGTCGGCGATGAGGGAGGATTTGCACCTGATTTATCAAGTGTATATGAAGTTCTTGATATATTGATGATTGCAATTGAAAAAGCAGGATATAAGCCCGGAATAGATGTCAAGATAGCGATAGATGCAGCAGCATCAGAGTTGTATGATGCATCATCAATGGTATATGTTTTCGAAGGCGAATCAAGGATGTCAGGCAAGGATATAAGACGTAATTCAGAAGAAATGGTTCAATTATATGAGGACCTTGTATCAAAATATCCAATATATTCAATCGAAGATGGTCTTGATGAAAATGATATGAATGGCTGGAAGGTTCTTACTTATAGATTAGGTACTAAGCTTCAGCTTGTTGGAGATGATTTATTTGTTACAAATACAAAGAGATTATCTGCCGGAATCAGCAATAATATAGCAAATTCAATTCTTGTTAAGGTAAATCAGATAGGAACTCTTACAGAAGCTATTGATGCTGTAGAAATGGCTCATAAGGCCGGATATACTGCAGTAATATCACATAGATCGGGTGAGAGTGAGGATTCATTTATAGCAGATTTAGCTGTTGCATTAAATACAGGACAGATAAAGACCGGTGCACCTTCAAGAAGTGAGAGAACGGCAAAATACAATCAGTTATTAAGAATTGAAGAAGAGCTTTATAAAAATGCTGTTTACGGATATAAAAAATTGTAGTAAAATACTTGTGGACTTAATATATTAAGTTTTATACGAGGGGAGCTTGCTGCAGCAGGCTGAGAGTAGGTGATGTACATCTTGACCCATAACCTGATTTGGATAATGCCAACGTAGGGAATAAGGTAGTTAATGCTGCGGTTATGCCTATTTTGGTGTAACCGCATTTTGCATGTTATATGCAATAATTACGCTTAAGGCTCTATCCATTTCTATTTTCAAAAGAAAAAGAAAGAAGGAAAGAAAAATGATTAAAACATGTCTTAGTAACGTAAGAAAAACAGTGCCACTTGTACATAATATTACAAATTATGTTACAGTAAATGATGTTGCAAATGCATTATTAGCATGTGGCGGAAGTCCTATTATGTCTGATGATGAGGAGGATGTAGAAGACATTACAAGTATTTGCGGAGGTCTTAATATTAATATTGGTACTCTGAATAAGAATACTATCCCATCAATGTTTAAAGCAGGTAAGAAAGCAAATGAGCTTGGTCATGTGGTGCTTCTTGATCCTGTAGGTGCAGGTGCAAGTAAGCTTAGAACAAATACAGCACTTAAGCTTGTTGAAGAAATCAAATTTGATGTTATCAGAGGTAATATATCTGAGATAAAAACAATTGCATTCGGTTCACAGACAACAAAAGGTGTTGATGCTGATGTAGCAGATGCTGTAACAGAGGATAACCTTGATAAAACAATTGATTATCTTAAGAAGCTTTCTGCTGATACAGGTTCAATTATTGCTGTAACCGGTGCTATTGATTTGGTATGTGATTCAAATAGCTGTTATGTAATCAGAAATGGACGCCCTGAGATGGGTAAGATAACAGGAACAGGTTGCCAGTTATCAGCTGTTATCACTGCATTTGTTGTTGCAAACCCTGATAATAAGCTTGAAGCTGCAGCTGCAGCTGTAATTACCATGGGTCTTGCTGGTGAAATAGGTTTTGATAATATGCAGCCTGGAGATGGTAATTCTACATATAGAAATAGAATTATTGATGCCATATATAATATGGATGAGGAAACACTTTCAAATGGAGCTAAATACGAGATAAGATAACTTACAGATTGGAGTATATATATGAATAAAGAGGATTTGCTTCTATATGCTGTAACAGACAGATATTGGTTAAATGGTGATACACTATTAAATCAGGTAGAGCAGGCAATCAAGGGAGGAGCAACATTTGTTCAGCTTCGCGAAAAAAACATGTCACATGATGAATTTCTTGCCGAAGCAAAAGAGATAAAAGCTTTATGTGCTAAGTATAAAGTTCCTTTCGTAATAAATGATGAGGTTGATATTGCTATAGAAATTGACGCAGATGGCGTACATGTTGGACAAAGTGATATGAATGCTATGGATGTAAGGGCCTTAATTGGTCCGGATAAAATCCTTGGCGTTTCCGCACAGACAGTTGAACAGGCTAAGCTTGCAAAGGAAAATGGAGCTGATTATCTTGGTGTTGGTGCTGTGTTTCCTACAGGCTCTAAGGATGATGCAGATGATGTAAGCCATGAGGAGCTAAAGAAGATTTGTGATGCTGTAGATATTCCTGTTATTGCGATTGGAGGAATCACTGCTGATAATGTTATTGAGCTATCCGGAAGCGGAATATGTGGTATTGCTGTAATAAGTGCCATATTTGGACAAAAAGATATTGAAAATGCAACATTATATCTGAAAAAGCAGACTATTAAGATGTTAGAAGGTAAGTAATATGATAAGTGGAGCAATATTTGATGTTGATGGTACTTTATTAGATTCTATGCCTATGTGGGAGCATGCAGGAGAAAGATATCTGTCCGGCTTAGGTATTAAGGCGGAGGATAATCTTGAGGAAATACTATTCACACTTACAATGAGTGAGGGCGCAGCATATATTAAGAGAAAGTATTTGCCGAATTTGTCTGAGGAAGAAATATTAAAAGGTATAAATAATACAATATCTGATTTCTACAAATATGAAGTTCGGACTAAGCTTGGTGTCAGAGAGCTATTAAATGAGCTGAAAGATAGAAAGATTCCAATGACGATTGCTACATCTACTGATAGAATGCACATAGAAGCTGCACTCAACAGATTAGGTCTTATTGATTATTTTGTTAAGATAAATACATCTACAGAAATTGGTGTAGGAAAAGAAAAGCCGGATATATTCATTGACTGTGCTAAAGCAATGAATTCTGACATTAGTAATACATATGTATTCGAGGATGCATATCATGCGGCTAAGACGGCACGATACGCAGGCTTTATTGTTATTGGAATACTTGATGATTCGAGTAAGGCTCATCATGATGAATTGATAAAGTATAGTAATCTATGTTTTAAAGATTTTCCGGAATATAGTGAAATAGTAAATTAGGAGGACATATGAAAACAGCGCTTACAATAGCAGGAAGTGATTCTAGCGGCGGTGCAGGGATACAGGCTGATTTAAAAACCATGATGGCGAATGGTGTATATGGTATGAGTGCAATTACTGCATTAACTGCACAAAATACGCAGGGTGTATATGGAATTATGGAGGTTACTCCGGAATTCTTAAAGGCGCAGATTGATGCTGTATGTACTGACATTTTCCCTGATGCAGTTAAAATTGGTATGGTTTCTTCAATAAAGCTAATTGAGACGATTGCATTTGCAATTAAAGAGCACAATATAAAGAATATTGTTTTAGATACGGTAATGGTTGCAACAAGTGGTGCAAAGCTGCTAGATGATGATGCAATTGATGCATTAAAGGAATGTTTGATTCCTATGTCAACTATTATTACTCCTAATATTTTAGAGGCACAGATATTATCAGGAATAACAATAAATGATTCTAGTGACATGGAAGAGGCTGCCGGACTATTATTTGAGAAATATGGCTGTAATGTATTATGTAAGGGAGGTCATAGTATAAATGACGCAAATGATTTGCTTATGACAGCTGATGGCCCTACATGGTTTTATGGCAATCGAATTAATAATAGTAATACGCATGGCACCGGATGTACCTTATCAAGTGCAATAGCTGCTAATTTAGCTCTTGGATATAATATTTTTGATTCTGTAAACAGATCGAAGAAATATATATCAGATGCACTGAATGCTATGCTTGATCTGGGTAAGGGAAGTGGTCCGATGAATCATGGATTTAGATTTTTTGAATAATAATCTGTTTTGAATATGATATTTTGAAAAAATAAGTTGATATTATTTCTTTCTTGTGATATAGTAGGCAGAGTTGATGCATTTTTTTATTTTGCATAGTCCGTAAGAATGGAGGTGTCACTATGTTAAGAAATATTGTTATGATAGTTTATGTTATAATATGTATAGCATTGGTTATAATAGTTCTTTCTCAGGAAGGAAAGGAAGCCAGCCTGACTAATTCAATTTCAGGTGGCGGATATAATGACTCATATTGGAGTAAGAATAAGGGTAATTCAAAGCAGGAGATACTTAAGAAGGTAACAACCGTTCTTGGTATATTATTTGTACTTATTGCATTATTACTTGATTCTAAGTTTTTCTAGAATATGAGAATTATATAGGGTGCTTGCATATTATGTAGGCGCCCTTTTTGTTATCTTGTAATATGAATAATACAAGATAATATGGTGATGATAAAAAGTGATTATATTTGTTATTTAAGGTGATTGGTATGTCAGATAATACTTTACGAAATGAAAGAAAAGAGAATATTTATAATCTGATTTGTGATAAATCGTATGTTCCGCTGAAGTTTAAGGAATTGTGCTATTTGTTGCAGGTACCTGAAGGGGATAAGTATGAGCTTAAGGATATATTGAATGAGCTTGTTGATGATGGCCTGATTGCAAGGACAAATAAGGGTAAATATCAAAAACTGGGTGAGGGAATATATCGCGGTAAGTTCATTAGTAATAGCAAGGGCTTTGGATTTGTAAGGGTTGAAGGCATTGATGAAGATTTCTTCATTCCAATTAATAAAACCTGTGGAGCATTCCATGATGACACTGTTCTTATTCAAATTACCGGTACACCTTATGGAAAGAGAACGGAGGCAGTAGTTCTTAAGGTTCTTGAAAGAGGACTTAAAAGATTAGTTGGTGTATATGAGCAGAATAAGAGCTTTGGCTTTGTTATCCCTGACAATAGAAGAATTGATGGAGATATATTTATATCAAAGAAGAATTCTATGGGTGCTATGACAGGTCATAAGGTTGTAGTAGAGCTTACAAGCTATGGTGATAAAGTGAAATCTGCAGAAGGAAGAATTGTCGAAATAATAGGTCATATAAATGATCCTGAAACGGATGTATTATCTGTTGTGAAGGCACTTGATATACCTGTTGATTATCCGGAAGATGTTATGGTATCACTAAAGAATATACCTGAGAGTGTATCATCAAAGGAGATGGCAGGAAGATATGACCTCAGACATCTTACAACAGTTACTATTGATGGTGAAGATGCTAAGGATTTAGATGATGCGATAACACTTTATGAAGAAGATGGTTTATATAAGCTTGGTGTCCATATTGCAGATGTTTCTCATTATGTTAAGGAGAATTCTCCTTTAGATAAAGAAGCCCTCAAAAGAGGTACAAGCTGTTATCTTATTGACAGAGTAATACCTATGCTTCCACATAAGCTTTCTAATGGCATTTGCTCATTAAATCAGGGACATGACAGGCTTGCACTTAGCTGTCTTATGGATATTGATAGTAACGGTCATATTGTTAATCATAAAATATGTGAAACAGTAATAAATGTAGACAAAAGAATGTCTTATTCAAGTGTATCGGCAATAATAGAAGATGATGATGAGGCAGTGAAGGAAGAGTATAAAGAACTTGTCCCTATGTTTTATCTTATGCTTAAGGTATCAGATATGCTTCGTGCAAATAGAAAAGCCAGAGGTTCAATTGATTTTGACTTTGATGAATCTAAGATAGTGATTGGTGAGGATGGTCTTGTATCCTATGTTGGTGCATATGAAAGAAGACGTTCAAATGGAATCATTGAGGATTTTATGCTTGCTGCAAATGAAACAATAGCCGAGGATTATTTTTGGCAGGAGCTTCCGTTTGAATATCGTGTACATGAAGCACCAGATTCAGAAAAGGTTAAGCAGCTTGCAATATTAATAAGCAAATTTGGTTATTATTTCAAGACCTCAAAGGACAATATTCATCCTAAGGAATTTCAGAAGCTTTTGAATAAGATTGAAGGCAGTGACTGTGAGAGCTTAGTTAGTCGAATGACACTAAGAACAATGCGTCAGGCAAAGTATTCAACAGAATGTACAGGTCATTTCGGACTTGCCTGCAAATATTATTGCCATTTTACATCACCTATCAGAAGATATCCTGATCTTCAGATACATCGTATTATAAAAGATAATATTCATGGAAGATTAGATGAGAATAGAATTAATCATTATTACGCTATACTTGATAAGGTTGCAGATGATAATTCGAAGAAGGAAAGACGGGCTGAGGAAGCTGAAAGAGAGGTTGAGAAGCTTAAGAAGGTTGAGTATATGTCAGCTCATATTGGAGAGATATACGAGGGTATTATTTCAGGAGTAACAAACCGTGGAATATATGTTGAGCTACCTAATACCATTGAAGGCTTTGTAAATGTGTCGAACTTGTACGATGATTATTATTGTTTTTCTCAGGAAGAATATGCTATGATAGGCGAGGAAACAGGTAAAAAATATGCAATAGGTGACAGGATTAAGGTAAAGGTAAAGAGTGCTGACAAGATGAGTCGTACAATAGATTTTGTTATTTCTCATAAAGGAGATGATTCGGGTGGCAAAGGAAAAAGGAAACAGAATAATAGCAAATAATAAAAAAGCATACTATGATTATTTTATAGAAGAAACATATGAAGCAGGTATAGCGCTTGCAGGTACAGAGGTTAAATCATTAAGACAAGGCCATTGTAGTATTAAGGAAGCATTTATTGGTATAGATAAAGGCGAGATGTATATTCATCATATGAATATCAGTCCTTATGAAAAGGGTAATATATTTAACAGAGACCCTCTTAGGACAAGAAAGCTATTATTACACAGATATCAGATAAATAAGCTTATTGGACAACAAAAGGTTAAGGGATATACAATTGTTCCATTAAAGGTTTACCTAAAAGATGGTCTTATGAAGATGGAGATTGGTCTTGCAAGAGGAAAGAAGCTTTATGATAAACGTCAGGAGATTGCAAAAAAAGACGTTAAGAGAGAGGCGGAAAAGGAATTTAAGATTAGAAATCTTGGATAATATGAAAATTTTTTGTGAAAAGTTAGCATTATTTTAAATAATATGTTATACTACGAAAAGAATTTGTCAGGAGGACTTAAGAAGTGAGCCAGAGTAAGGTTGAAAGACGAAAATATGAAAAAAAGCATAGAGAACAGATAAAGAAAAAGGAGAAGGCTAAGAAGGCACTTGCGATTACTGCAGTTGTTATTGTTATTTGCGGAATTCTTGGTGCTACAGTTGGCGTAAGACTTTATAAGACTATGCCTAAGTATGTTAAAGCAGATAAGCTCTCAAAGGTTGTAGAGCAGGCTTGGTATGATAGTGGCTATGAAGGCGTTCTTCCTGCAACAGCTACTGATGCAGAGGATGATTCAGAAGATACAACAGATGATACTTCTAATGAAGATTCAGTTAACTAATTAAGGGGTTGACTGGTTTCGACAGGGGTTTTGAAGCTATGGAAGCCATCCGTGGTCCGGATCCACGTTAAAAGACGGAAATTAAAAATAAACGCTAACGATAATTTAGCTTACGCTGCCTAGTTGCAGCTGCTGCCTTTAAGGTCCACCGAGCCTTTTAGATGCAGTATCATCCTTCGGTAAACTCTTTTATGTAAGCTTTGCCATAAAAGAAAATTCATGAAGCTACCTGTTCTTATAGCCTGTTAGTGGGCGGTAAGGATGGGGAATAATAAAACACTGACTATGATGGAAGAAGCTGTAGTGAATGGGCCTTTGGACGCGGGTTCGACTCCCGCCAGCTCCACTATGTGGATGAAAGGGAACTCAATATATCATTGAGTTTCTTTTTTTAGCTTAATATATGTTTTAGTATATTATTAGTGTAAATAATTGTATATACTGTTGTAATATGTTATATTTATAGTAGTTTTTTGGCTAAATACTGTAAAGTATATTTTTTTAACAGGAAGTGATAATTAATGAATAATAAGCATAATAAGAAGACTAATTTATCGTGTATTAATATTATTACTGTGCTGCTTGTTGTATTGTACATATCGTTTTATGTTGCAACAATTGTTATTTCAAAGAGCTTTTCGAACCTGCCGATGAATAAACGTAATATATTTTTAGCATTTAGTGTTCCGGGTTTTTTTTCAATGATAAATTTTGTAATATGTATTGTAATTACAATAATTAATCATAAAAAAGGGGCACATATCAGCAGAATAATTTTATTAATATCAGGGTTAATGTCAATTAGAGGTTCTATTATTGATTTTAATGGACAAGCATTGCTTGGTTCGTTTATGTCATTAATTGGTATTGTTGTTATTACAATACTGAATAAACAGTTTGTTACCATATTGAATAGTGAAAAGATTCTTAAAAACCAGGCTATTACTGATCCGTTAACAGGGCTTTTGAATAGAAGAGGAGCTTTGGATTCTATTAATGAAATGATAGAATCTAATGATAGCTTTTACCTGTTATTCCTTGATTTAGATGATTTCAAGAACATTAATGATACATTAGGACACAAGGTAGGAGATTTTCTTTTAAAGGAAATATCAAAAAGATGGGAGAAGCTTGTAGTACCGGGAGGCCTTGTTGCTCGAAATGGTGGCGACGAGTTCCTGTTTGTTCTTCCTGATGATGGAGTAATGGATGTTAATGATTATATGAAAAGTATCATTGATTCATTGTCTAATGGAATTATAGTTAATAATAGCGGAGCTTCTTATCAGGCCTCGGTATCTATCGGCTCATCACATTATCCTAAAGATTGTAATAATATAGAGGATTTAATGAAATATGCTGATATGGCAATGTATTCCGCTAAGACAAATGGTAAGAAAGGTTTTTGTGCTTATAATTCCGGAATGAAGCAAAGAGTCGAATATGGACTTGAGCTTGAGATGTATCTTCATAAAGCAATAAAAAATGATTTGTTCTATTTTGCATTTCAGCCTGTATTTTCTACGGATAATAAGAATATCAAAGGCTTTGAGGCACTGCTGCGTTTGAAGGATGATAATGGTAAGCCAATAGGTCCGGGTGACTTTATTCCTGTTGCTGAACGCTCTAACCTTATTATTGATATTGATAATTATGTTCTTAGAAAAGTAATGACAATTTGCAAGGACTTTATTCTTGAGCATAATAAGAAGTATTATATTTCTGTAAATGTATCTGCCAATCATATTACTCATTGTAATTTTGTAGATGAAATAAAAGAAATATTAGATGATATAGGATTTCCGCCAGAATGTCTTGTTATTGAGATGACAGAGTATTGTTATGTTAAATCTGTAGAACAGGCAATTAATACCTTCAAAGGTCTTAATAATCTTGGTATTAAGATTGCACTTGATGATTTCGGAACCGGATATGCAAGTCTTAGCTATCTGTCAAAAATGCCTATTGATGTTCTTAAGATAGATAAAGCATTTGTGGACAATCTTGGTAAGGATGATGAGAGTAAAGACTTTATTAACGCAATAATATCTATGGGTCATACTCTTGGGTGCACAATAGTTTCAGAGGGTGTTGAAACTGAAGAACAGCTTAGCCTTCTTAAGGTTAGTGACTGTGATTATATTCAAGGCTATGTATGGAGCATGCCTGTATCATTTGATGAAATAGTAAAGCTTACAACTAATAATTAAAATAATTGAGCATCAGATATTCAGGTACAAATACTTTGTAAAAATACTTGCATTTGCAAATGGTATATGTTATAGTATACGAGTTGTGAAAAAGAGATGGTCCTCTGTGCCAAAGGCAGTAAGAACATCTAAATATTAAGGAGGCACACAAATGAATAACGATTACATTAAGAATCTTGAAGCTTCACAGATGAAGGCTGAGGTTGCTGAATTCTCAGTAGGTGATACTGTTAGAGTTCACAATAAGATTAAGGAAGGTAACAGAGAAAGAATCCAGATTTTCGAGGGTACTGTTATTAAGAGACAGGGCGGAAGCAACAGAGAGACATTTACAGTAAGAAAGTTCTCTAACGGTTGTGGTGTTGAGAAGACATGGCCTGTTCATTCACCATTTGTTGAGAAGATTGAAGTTGTAAGAAAAGGTAAAGTTAGAAGAGCTAAGATTTACTACTTACGTTCAAGAGTTGGTAAGGCAGCAAAGGTTA
>JAEDHX010000048.1 GCA_016296785.1 Coprococcus sp.
CCAAGAAGTGCAGGTAAGACATATGAAGAGGCTGTTGGTGACAGATGGAAGATGGATACACCAATGCCGGAAGCTGTAAAGAAGCTTGTAGTTTATAATGTAAATGAGGTTGAGAAGGTTGCTTCTACAGTAGATTTTGTATTCTCAGCTGTAGACATGACAAAGGAAGAGATAAAGGCTATTGAAGAGGCATATGCTAAGACAGAAACACCTGTAGTATCAAACAATTCTGCTCACAGATGGACACCTGATGTGCCTATGATGGTTCCTGAAATAAATGCAAGTCATGCGGAGGTTATTGAGTTCCAGAAGAAGAGACTTGGTACAACAAGAGGTTTTGTAGCAGTAAAGCCAAACTGTTCAATTCAGTCATATGCGCCGGTTCTTACTGCATGGATGGAGTTTGAACCATACGAGGTTATTGTCAGCACATATCAGGCAATTTCAGGTGCCGGCAAGACATTTAAGGATTGGCCTGAAATGGTTGGTAACATTATTCCATATATTGGCGGAGAAGAAGAGAAATCTGAGAAGGAGCCACTTCGTATCTGGGGTAAGATTGAAGACGGAGTTATTGTTCCAGCAGAGGGAATTACAATTACAAGCCAGTGTATCAGAGTTCCTGTTCTTAACGGACATACAGCTACTGTATTTGTTAAGTTTAGAAAGAATCCTACTAAGGAGCAGCTTATTGAAGCAATGACTAAGTTTTCAGGTGCTCCTCAGGAGCTTAATCTTCCTAGTGCACCAAAGCAGTTTATTCAGTATCTTGAGGATGATAATCGTCCACAGGTTAACCTTGATGTTAACTATGAGAATGGAATGGGTATAAGTGTTGGCCGTCTTCGCGAGGATTCAGTATATGACTGGAAGTTTGTTGGACTTTCACACAATACTGTAAGAGGTGCAGCAGGCGGAGCAGTACTTTGCGCAGAGCTTCTTAAAGCTAAAGGATATATTACATCTAAATAATTAAATAGTATTGTATTCTATCAGGATTTTTGCAAATAATGTAAAAATCCTGATTTTTTTTGCTTAAAGGTGTAAATAATAGAAATGTTAAGTATATTTTGAACAATTTTTGTTGTAAGGAACAAATGATTGTGATAAAATATTCATCAAATGTGAATTGATTATCGGAGGGATATAGATTATGAAGAAACTTATATTGGTTACATCACCACCTGCCTGTGGAAAAACATTTATTTCAAAGCAGGTTGCAAAGGCACTCAAGAATTGTGTATATCTTGACAAGGATACACTTATTGTTCTTTCAAAACAGATTTTTGTAGTTGCAGGAGAGGAGTATAATCGATCATCAGATTTCTTCCAGAAGGAGATTAGAGACTATGAGTATTATTGTGTTCTTGATTTAGCATTTGAGGCTCTTGAGTATAATGATACAGTTCTTATTAATGCACCATTCACTGATGAGATAAGAGATGATGAGTATCTTGACGGTTTACGTGCAAAGCTTGCAGAGAAGGACGCAGAATTATTTGTTATATGGGTTAATACAAGAAAGGATGTATGTCATGAGAGAATGATTAAGAGAGCATCTGACAGAGATACCTGGAAGCTTGAGCATTGGGATGAATACATCAATAGCCAGAACTTTAATCCACCAACAAATATTAAGGAATTATTTATATTTGAGAATTCTTCAGAAGATGAATATAAAGATTCTATTGAGAAGGTAGTTAAAGCGGTAAGAAGTTAGTGAAAATAAAATATTTGGACAGGAGTAGATAAAATATGGCAACAATCAGAAGTTTTAGAGCTTACAGACCAAGACCAGATGTTGCAGGCAGAGTTGCTGCCTTGCCATACGATGTATATAACCGTCAGGAGGCCGAGATAGAGGTGAAAAGAGAACCACTTTCTTTCTTAAAAGTGGACAGGGCAGAGACCTCATTTGGACCTGAAGTTGATACATATGCTCCATGTGTATATGATAAGGCTGGTGAGCTGCTTACACAGATGATAGATGATGGAACATATATCAATGAGCAGAAGCCAGTCTATTATATTTATGAGCTTATTATGGATGGCAGACATCAGACGGGTCTTGTTGCTTGTGCTTCAATTGATGATTATATTAATGGCGTTATTAAGAAACATGAGAATACAAGAGAGGATAAAGAAATCGACAGAATTAAGCATGTTGAGGCTTGTGGTGCCCAGACAGGACCAATATTCCTTGCATACAGAGCTGTTGATGTTATAAATGAAATAGTTGACAGAGTAAAGCAGAACGAGAAGCTATACGGGTTTACATCACCTGATGGAATTACTCATAATGTTTGGATAATTGATGATGATAATGATATTGATACAATTAGAGCAGCATTTGAAGACATTAATGAGATTTATATAGCTGATGGTCATCATAGATCAGCATCTGCAGTTAAGGCAGGTCTTAATAAGAGAGCGGCTAATCCGGGATATAATGGAGATGAAGAGTTCAACTTCTTCTTATCTGTGTTATTCCCTGATGAACAGCTTATGATTATGCCATATAACAGAGTTGTAAAGGACTTAAATGGTCATTCTAAGGATGAGTTTATGGCTCTCGTTGGAGAAAAATTTGATATTACTAAGAGTGATGAACCGGTGTCGCCTGATAATAAGGGTGAGGTTGGAATGTATATGGATGGTGCATGGTACAAGCTTAAGGTTAAAGATGGCATATGCCCATCTGATGTGGTAGGATGTCTTGATGTATCAGTACTTCAGGATAATGTGCTTTCACCAATACTTGGCATAGGAGACCCAAGAACTGATAAACGCATCTCATTTGTTGGTGGAATCAGGGGCCTTGCTGAGCTTGAGAGATTGGTAGATGGTGGAATGGCTGTTGCATTTTCAATGTATGCAACTTCAATAAAGGAGTTATTTGACATTGCAGACGCCGGTAAGCTTATGCCGCCAAAATCAACTTGGTTCGAGCCAAAGCTTAGAAGCGGAATATTTATACACAAGATATAACACTAGGAGAAGATTTATGAATTTATTTGTACTTAGGCAGGAAGAAATAACAGCAATATTAAATGCAGAACATAGTAATCCTCATCATATTCTTGGCATGCATGAATGCTTAGATGATTTATTTGTAAATGCATTTATTCCGGGAGTTTGTTCTGTATCAGTTGTTGATGAACTAACTAAAAAGGAATATGAGATGGAGAGAATTGCAAATGAGGGATTTTATTCTGTAAAGATATCTAATGTAAAGCCATTTTCATATAAGCTGAAAACTCTTAAAAAGGTCTGGGATGAGGCTGGTAATGAAGCTGAGCTTTCAAATATCATATATGATCCATATTCATTCTCATATAGCCCTGATTTGAATAAGGTCATGGACGTAATAAATGGAAATGATGATATTTTGTCAGGCTTTAAGGTAAAGGATTTATTTGGCGCGAGATATACTAAGGTTGATGGTGTGTCAGGAATTGCATTTTGCATGAATATGCCTGGAGCCGTAAGAGTTAGTGTTGTTGGTGATTTCAATGGCTGGGATAGCAGAGTAAACCAGATGCGCAGAATTGATTATACTGATTTGTTTGAATTATTTATCCCGGGTGATTTGTCGGATACAAGATATAAGTTTGAAGCACGTTATAATAATGGAAGAATTGATATCTTCTCAGATCCATATGCAATAGCATATGAGATGATGCCTGGTAATGCTTCAGTTCTTACTAAGCTTACTTATGAATGGTCTGACGATGAGTATATGGCACACAGAAAGCTGCTTGATATTAATTCAATTCCTGTTAATATGTATGAGGTTCACATGGCAACATGCTCCTTAGTTGAGGATTTATCCTATAAGTCATTTGGCAAGAAGCTTGCTTCATACATGAAGAGTATGAATTATAACTATGTATCATTTATGCCTTTGATGGAATATGGCATTAATGACAATTGGGGCTATGAAACAAAGGGGATTTTTGCACCTACATCACGCTTTGGAAAGCCTGCTGATTTTATGGCAATGGTTGATATTCTTCACAATAATGGAATAGGCGTAATAATGGATATGGTTCCTGTTATGGATATTGATTGTATGATCTATTGGATTGACACATACCATCTTGATGGAATCAGACTTGATAATGATGAGCTTGTAAACAAGTTTTATGCTGTAACCGGCGACAAATATAAGAATATTATGGTGGGTTGTAAATGGAATACATCAATTGTAGCTAAGCTTACTGATTTTCTTAGTACAGCTCCATCAGCTAGAGGCGGTTTTTCACTTAATGCTGCATCAGAATTTGAACAGGCACTTTCTAAGTCAGAAATTATAGCATTAAGCCATGATGAAGTAGCATATGGCAAAGGAAGCTTCATTGAGAAGATGCCGGGTGGATACGAGGATAAATATTCAGATCTTAGAGTATTTTATGGCCTAAATATGGTTGCACCGGGGCACAAGCTGATGTTTATGGGCCAGGAAATTGGTGTGTTTGGTGGGTTTAATGGAGTAACCAAATTAGACTTTACCATGCTTGATTTCGATGCTAATAAATATATTCAAAAGTATGTTAAGGATTTAAATAAGCTATATATGACAGAGCCTGTATTATTCATGAATAAGGCTGATAATGCAATAAAGCTTACAGATTGTGAAGAAGATCATTTAACTGTTATAGAAAGAGAAAATGGCAAGAATAATGAGAAGCTTTATATTGTATGTAACTTTGGACTTAAGGATGTAAAGAACTGCAGAATTAAGGTTAGCGGGAATGGCAAATATAAAGAGCTTATTTCAAGCGATAACGTAAAATATGGTGGCTGTGGCAATAATAATAAGACAATAAAGACTGCCGCAAATGGGGAGCTTATTGTGAATGCACCTGCACTTTCAATAGCTATATTTAAACTAACTGATAAAAAGTAAGTGCATGGAAGAAGAATATATGGAGGTAACATGGATATTTTTACTATAGGAGCAAAGCTCGCAGAAGAAAATATTGAGGATGCCGGTGAGAAGTTTGGATTGATTAAGCAGTATGCTACAAATCTTTTGAATTGGTTTATGTCAAAGCTAGGTAGCATTGCGATTGCAGTTATCTTTCTTGTTGTATGCTTTAAGCTGATTAAGGTATTGATTAAGTTTTTGAAGAAGACCTTTGAGAAGACAAATCTTGATGCAAGTGTTGCAGGATTCTTCCTATCAGCTATAAGAATATTGCTTAATTTCCTTGTGATATTAACTGCTGCATCAATAGTAGGCTTCCAGATAACATCATTTATCACATTACTTGGTACTGCAGGAGTTACTATTGGTCTTGCACTTCAGGGCAGCTTGTCTAATCTTGCAGGCGGTGTGCTTATTTTAGTATTAAAGCCATTTAGAGTAGGCGATTACATTATTGAGAATAATACAAAGTGTGAAGGTACTGTAGTTTCTATTGATA
Source organism: Coprococcus sp. (assembly GCA_016296785.1). Taxonomy (GTDB): domain Bacteria; phylum Bacillota; class Clostridia; order Lachnospirales; family Lachnospiraceae; genus Coprococcus. Next base: position 5,430 of record JAEDHX010000048.1, read on the forward strand.
TTTTCTATACAAAGCTTATTACTGTTGATAATAAGTCAATTGTTATTCCTAACGGTAGCATATCTAATACATCTCTTGTAAATGTAACTGAACATGAAAAAAGAAGAATTGATATTGAATTTAACGTAGGATATGAAGAAAATCTTGATAAGGTTAAGGAGGTAGTAACCTCAGCTGTAAGTAAGGTTGATGGCTATAGAGCAAATGAGCCTATCGATTTATTCATTGATAAGTTTGGCGAAAGTGGCTTGGTGATGAATGTCAGATTCTTTGCAGATAGTGAGAAATATTGGCCTGCTAAGTGGGAGGCTATGTGGAATATTAAAAAGGCATTTGATGAAAATGATATTGTCATACCGTATAACATATTGGATGTCAATATTGATTCAGATAAATAATTATAATGATTAGGAGTGACTATTTATGACAAAAATTGATATTATTTCCGGATTCTTAGGAGCAGGGAAGACAACACTTATTAAAAAGCTTATTAGTGAAGCATTTGAAGGTGAAAAGCTTATGCTCATCGAAAATGAATTTGGAGAAATAGGTATTGATGGAGGCTTTCTTAAGGATGCCGGAATTGAAATAACCGAGATGAATTCCGGTTGTATATGCTGTTCATTGGTAGGTGATTTTGGTACAGCCTTAAAAAAAGCAATTTCAGATTATTCACCTGATAGAATAATTATTGAGCCTTCAGGGGTTGGAAAGCTGTCAGATGTTATCAAGGCTGTAAAGGATGTGGCAAAGGAAACTGATGTTGAGCTTGATAGCTATACAACAGTAGCAGATGTATCAAAATGTAAGATATATATGAAGAATTTTGGTGAATTCTTTAATAACCAGATAGAAAATGCCAATGCTATTGTATTAAGCAGAACTCAGGTGGCGTCCGAGGACAAGATAGAGAAAGCAGTTGCAATGATTCGTGAGCATAATGAGCATGCAACTATTGTAACTACACCTTGGGATGATTTGAGCGGCGAGGCTATTCGTGAAGCAATGCAAAATCATAAGACTCTTGAAGAGACTATGATGGAAGAGCATGAGCATCACCATAAGCATGAGCACGAACATCACCACGAGCATCATCATGAGCATGGTGAAGACTGTACATGTGGCTGTCACGACCATGAGCATGAGCACGAACATCACCACGAGCATCATCATGAGCATGACGAAGAATGCACATGTGGCTGTCATGACCATGAGCATGAGCACGAACATCACCACGAGCATCACCACGAGCATGGCGAGGAATGCACATGTGGCTGTCATGACCACGACCACGAGCATCATCACCACCATCATGCAGACGATATATTCACAAGCTGGGGTATAGAGACTCCGCATAAATATAATGCAGACAAGCTAAAGGAGACACTTGATGAGCTTGCACATTCTGAGGAATATGGAATTATTCTTCGTGCAAAGGGGATTGTTCCAAGTGATGCTGGTGAATGGCTGTATTTTGATCTTGTACCGGGTGAGTATGAAGTCAGAACAGGCAAGCCTGACATTACAGGAAAGCTATGCGTAATAGGAAGTAAGCTTGATGAAAGTAAGCTGGCAGGCTTATTTGAGGTATAATAGATAATAGAGGTGAAAGAATATGGCACGCAAGGAAAAAGAGATTCCTGTATATATATTTATGGGATTCCTTGATAGTGGAAAGACAACATTTATAAAAGAGACTTTGCTGGACAGACAGTTTACTGACGGAGACAGAACCTTGCTCCTTGTTTGTGAGGATGGAGAAGAGGAATATGATGCTAAGATATTAGCGGCACAAAACATTTACCTTGAGTATATTGAGGAGGAACAGCTGAATACACAATATCTTCTTGATTTGCAGGACAAGTATAATGTTGAAAAGGTAATGATAGAATATAATGGTATGTGGAAGCTTGATAAAATATTTAATATCAGAGTTCCGAAGGGCTGGACAGTTGTTCAGGTGCTTTCATTTGTAAATGCTAAGACGTATGATGTATATTCTAATAATATGAAGGCTACCATGATTGAACAGGTTAATAGTGCTGATATGGTTATCTTCAACAGATGTGATGAGAATTCAAAACGCTCTGAGTGGAGACGTTCAGTAAAAGCAGTAAACAGACGTGCACAGATTATTTTTGAGATGGAGGATGGCTCTGTTGCAGAGGATGAAAACTCAGAGGAGGATCTTCCATATGATGTAAATGCTGACATAATTGACATTCATGATGATGACTTTGGTATCTGGTATGTTGATGCAGCAGAAATGCCTGAACGATATGTAGGAAAGAAGATACATTTTAAGGCGATGGTATTCAAACCACCACAGTATCCAAAGAATGTATTTGTGCCGGGAAGATTTGCAATGACATGTTGCGTTGATGACATAACCTTCGTAGGCTACAAATGCTATTATGAAGGTGCGAAAAACTTAGTCGACAGGCAATGGGTTGATGTAACAGCAACAATAAAGACAGAATACTATCCTGATTTCCAGGGTGAAGGTCCTGCATTATATGCTGAAAAGATTGCACTAACAAGTCCTGCCGAAGAGGAAGTAGTATACTTTAGCTAATATGTTATATTACTTTATTGTAATTAATATTTTAATAGAGCATGATTGTAATAAAGCCGGGTATTTCCCGGCTTTATATTTATGTAATAGGAAATTCATGAGTATTTCCTATTGCATAAAAACGCTCCGCTAAGGATGCGCACTCTAAATTCTAAATTCTAAGTTATCAAAAAAGTGTTGACATGATATTTTGCAGGTAGTAAGTTAGGGGTGGGAGTATGCTCATGGAGAGGCCGCTACATAGAGAGTGGAAAGGAGCATAATGTATAGTAAAGTTATTAGTGGTGTTGTAACTGGAGTTGAAGGAACACTGATTCAGGTGGAGGCCGATATAAGCGATGGTCTGCCTATGTTTTCGATGGTGGGGTACCTGTCCTCTTGTGTGAAGGAAGCAGGGGAGAGAGTTAGAACCGCACTAAAGAATTCCGGCTTTTGCCTTCCGCCAAAGCGTATTACTATTAATCTGTCGCCTGCTGCAATAAGAAAAGATGGCACGGCATTTGATTTGCCTATTGCTATAGGTATCTTAACTTCTCTTGGAGTAATTACCAAGGAGAAAGTCAATTCGGTATTAATTATCGGTGAATTAAGTCTTGATGGTCATGTTAATCCCGTTTCCGGCGTTTTGCCAATAGTTCATCATGCCTTAAAACAGGGCATAACTAATTGTATTGTTCCCATGGAGAATAGCAATGAGGCTGCATTGATTAATGAGATGGAGGTTATTCCTGTTTCCTCATTAAACGAAGCAGTTGATTATCTGTGCGATATCATATCAATTGAGCCTTCATATGTTGATATTGAGTCAATTATAAATGCATCATATGAAAATGAAAATGTTGATTTCTCAGAGGTTATGGGACATGAGATATTAAAACGTGGAATAGAAATAGCCGCAGCAGGCTTTCATAATGTTCTTATGACTGGTTCAGCAGGCTCCGGTAAATCGATGATTGCACGACGTATCCCAACAATACTTCCGCAACTTACATTTGAGGAGTGCCTGGATATTACAAAGATATATAGCATAGCGGGTCTGTTAAAGAAGGATATGCCTATGATTTGTCAAAGGCCATTTAGAACGCCTCATCATACTATATCAGTTCATGCAATGGCTGGAGGTGGAATAGAGCCAAAGCCCGGAGAAATGAGTCTTTCTCATAACGGTGTTCTGTTTTTAGATGAGCTTCCTGAATTCTCCAGGAATGTTCTTGAGGTAATGAGACAGCCCTTAGAGGATGGTGAGATTACAATATCAAGGCTAAATGGCATATATAGGTTTCCATCAGATTTTATGCTTGTTGCAGCCAGGAATCCGTGTCCATGTGGATGCTATCCGGATATGAATAAATGTACATGTACATTAAATCAGATAAAAAGATATAACGATAAGATTAGTAAACCTCTTCTTGACAGAATTGATATTAATGTTGACGTGAGAAAGGTGGAATATGAGGAGCTGTTTTCAGATAAAAAGGGTATGAGTTCAAAGGAAATGAGAGAGCATGTTTTGATAGCGCAGAGCATACAGCAAAAGCGATATAAAAACGATAATATAAGCTTTAACTCTCAGCTTGATGCGAGACTGTGCAATAAGTATATTACTTTATCTGATAGCGAAAAGGATTTTTTGCGACATGTATTTGAAAAAAATGAACTATCGGCAAGAGGAAGCTATCGTATCTTGAAGATTGCAAGAACTATTGCAGATATTGAGGAAAGTGAAAGGGTTACAGAAAAGCATTTGCGAGAGGCTGTATTTTTCAGAAATACTGAAGGCGAGGTGTTATAGTTTGAAGGATGAATTATTATACCTCTGGACTGATATGATAGAAGGCATGGCAAAGAATACCTTATTACAGATAATTGACTATTTTGGCGGTGTTAATGAACTGTGGGAGGCAGATGAGAATGATATTAGAAGTAACATCAAGGAAAATTATGCAGATGCAATTATTAAGAGCAGGAATCCGAAAAAAATAGAAGCATATAGTAATAAATTAAAAGAAAAAAATATATCATATATATATCCGGGGCATACTTGTTATCCAAAGTCATTGCTTGATATTCCGGATCCGCCGTTGTTGTTATATGCAAGAGGAGACCTGTCTCTATTGAAATGTAATGAAGAAGATTATATTTCAATTGTGGGAGCAAGAAAGGCTTCAGCATATGGCCTTGATATGGCATATTCTTTTTCTAAGAAGCTGGCATTAGCGGGAATGGTAGTTGTAAGCGGACTTGCTTTTGGTATTGATGGTATGTCGCATAAGGCTGCGATTGATGCAGGCGGAAGGACTATTGGAGTATTAGGATGTGGGATAAATGTATGTTATCCAAGAGAGAACATAGCTATATATAATAAAATGTGTACAAATGAGCTTGTTATATCAGAATATGGGTTAGATGTTAAACCGCTTGCTTACAGATTTCCGCTTAGAAACAGAATAATTAGCGGAATAAGCAGGGCTGTTCTTGTTGTTGAAGCTAAAGAAAAGAGCGGTTCGCTTATTACTGTTGACCAGGCCTTAGAGCAGGGAAGAGATGTATATGTAATTCCGGGAAGAATTACTGATTTGGGAAGCCGTGGCTGCCTTAATTTAATCAAGCAGGGGGCAGTATGTGTTACTGAACCTGAGGATATTATTAGCATAAAAAAGGACACATTTTCACATTCATCGTATAATACAAATATTAATAAGAAGAAAAAATCTCTTGCACCTAATGAAAAAATGGTGTATAGTTGTGTGCGTTTAGAGCTAAAGCATGTTGATGATATATGTGCAGAGCTCGATATTGAAGCATCTGAAGTAGTAAATGCATTATTTGCATTAGAAGAAAAACAATTGATACGACAGGTAATTAAAAACTATTATGTCAGATGTTAGGGGTAGATAAATAAAAGGAAGGGTAATAATCATGGCTAAAAACCTTGTTATAGTAGAGTCGCCGGCAAAGGCAAAAACCATAAAGAAATTCTTGGGAACCGGATATGAGGTAATTGCTTCAAATGGTCATGTAAGAGATCTTCCAAAGAGCCAGCTGGGTATAGATGTTGATAATGATTTTGAACCAAAATATATCACTATAAGGGGTAAGGGTGATGTTTTGGCGGCGCTTCGTAAGGAAGTAAAAAAGGCGGATAAGATATATCTTGCAACTGACCCGGATCGAGAGGGAGAAGCAATCTCTTATCATTTATCAAAGACCTTAAAGCTTGAGAATAAAAACTTCAAGAGAATTACTTTTAATGAGATAACAAAGAACGCCGTTAAGAATTCTATTAAGGCGGCGAGAGATATAGATATGAATCTTGTTGATGCACAGCAGGCAAGACGTGTGCTAGACAGACTTGTAGGATATAAGATTAGTCCTGTTTTGTGGGCTAAGATTAAGAGAGGTCTTAGCGCAGGCCGTGTTCAATCTGTTGCACTTAAGCTTGTTTGCGATAGAGAGAAGGAGATTAACGAGTTCATACCTGAGGAATATTTCACAATAGAAGCCAGCTTAGGGGCTGACAAGCTTAAGAAGGATATCTTATTTAAGTTTTCCGGTAATGGTAAGCAGAAGGAAGAGATTGTATCAAGAGAAGCGCTTGAAGAGATTATCAAGGATATAAATGATAATGAATTTATAATTAAATCCGTTAAGGAAAGTGAACGCCACAAGAAGTCACCTCTTCCATTTACAACAAGTACAATGCAGCAGGATGCTTCTACTAAGCTGAATTTTGCAACATCAAAGACAATGAGAATTGCGCAACAGCTTTATGAGGGTATCAATATTAAGGGCAGAGGAACAATAGGTCTTATCACATATCTTCGTACTGATTCAATTCGTATTTCTGAGGAGGCTTCAAGTGCTGCTTCAAAATATATATCAGAGAATTATGGCGAAGCATATTTGGCAAATGAACATAAGACTGATAAGTCAGGCAAAAAGATACAGGATGCGCATGAAGCAATAAGACCAACAGATATTACATTATCACCTACAAAGGTTAAGGAACAGCTTACGCGCGATCAGTTTAGATTATACCAGCTTATTTATAATAGGTTTTTGGCTAGTCAGATGGCGGGTGCTGTATATTCTATAAAGACTGTTAAGGCAGTAGCAGGCAATTCTGAATTCCATGCATCTGCTTCAAAGGTTGCATTTGACGGTTTCCTTGCAGTATATAATATAGATAATGAGAAATCTGAGAATGTTGTTGGAATAAATGATTTGAATGAGGGCGATGTATTAAAGCTTACAGCTCATGAAGTGAAACAGCATTTTACACAGCCACCGACAAGATATACGGAGGCGCTTCTTGTGAAGACATTAGAGGAGCTCGGAATTGGAAGACCAAGCACATACGCTCCGACAATATCTACAATAATTGCCAGAAGATATATTACAAAAGAGAATAAAAAGCTATATGTAACAGAGTTAGGCGAGGCAGTAAACCAGAGTATGGAGCAGGCGTTTCCTGTAATTGTAGATGTTAATTTTACTGCTAATATGGAGTCACTTCTTGACAAAATTGGTGATGGCGAAATTGACTGGAAGGTAGTTGTTCGCAATTTTTATCCGGATCTTGATATTGCTGTAAGAAATGCAGAGGCTGAGCTCGAATCCATTACTATTGCTGACGAAGTATCTGATGAAGTATGTGATGTGTGTGGAAGGAATATGGTAATTAAGTATGGTCCACATGGTAAGTTCCTTGCATGTCCCGGATTCCCTGATTGCAAATTCACAAAACCATTTTTTGAGAAGATAGGTGTTAAGTGTCCTTCCTGTGGTGATGAAATAGTAATAAAGATGACAAAGAAGGGACGCAGATACTTTGGATGTATGTCTGCACCTGAATGTGATTTTATGTCCTGGGCAAGACCATCTGGTACAAAATGTCCTGAGTGCGGAAGTTATATGGTTGAGAGAGGAAATAAGCTCAATTGTTCAAAACAGGATTGCGGATATACCTGTGATAAAAAAACTGAATAGACATATATAATAAAAGTTGCTTTTGCATAATATTGTTTATTGTTATTCGACATATATTGTGGTAGAATTACAAATAGTTAATATTTTTTATGCAAAAGCAACTTTTTTGTGTTTTAAATGCGGAGGAGATAATATGAGCGTACAATTATTAGATAAAACGAGGAAAATTAATAAATTATTGCACAATAATAACTCTCATAAAGTTGTATTTAATGACATTTGCGATGTGTTAAGCGATATTTTGGCATCTAATACGATGGTTATTAGTAAGAAGGGAAAGATTCTTGGAATCAAGAACCGTGATGATATTCCGGAGATTCATGAGCTTATTGAGGGCAATGTTGGTCTTATGATTGATGGAATGTTGAATGAAAGACTATTGCTTGTCCTTTCTACTAAGGAGAATGTAAATCTTACTACTCTTGGATTTGATGGTCCTAACATTGATAAATACCATGGTTTGCTTTTGCCTATTGATATTGCAGGTGAGAGATTAGGAACATTATTCTTATATAAGATTAATAGCCAGTATGATATCGATGATATTATTCTTGGTGAGTATGGTACAACAGTTGTTGGTCTTGAGATGATGAGAGCGCTTAACGAAGAAAATGCTGAAGAAGACAGAAAGATTGCGATAGTTAGGTCAGCTATTAATACTTTATCATTTTCAGAATTACAGGCGATTAAGCATATTTTTTCAGAGCTTGATGGTAACGAGGGAATACTTGTTGCAAGCAAGGTGGCGGATAGAGTCGGAATTACACGTTCTGTAATTGTGAACGCACTAAGAAAGTTTGAGAGTGCGGGTGTAATTGAAGCACGTTCTTCAGGTATGAAGGGAACATACATTAGAGTAATTAATGATGTGGTTTTTGAAGAATTAGACAAGATATAATAGTATTTGAGAAAGGGAGAAAGAACATGATACCTGCTGTAGTAACACTAATTGTTGGAACAGTATTAATATGCATAAGCTTTATTATTGCGGATAATAAGAAGAGCCAGACTGAAGAGATTACCGAAGAAAGCATAGCTAATCTTAAGAAGGAAATATCTGAATTCGGAGATGAACTTGTAAATAAGTATAAAGAGGATATTAAAGCATATTCTGATGAAACGGCAAATGATTTAAAGTCTGAGTCTGATAAAGCCCTTTCACAAATAAAAAACGATATTGAAGAGTGTGCAAAGAAGCTTTCAGAGGATGCTAAGCATGAGATGATTGAATATATCAACAAGTGCATTGAGGAAGCATATTCAGACTATGATGGCGAAAATGCACCTGAAGCTAAGGCCAAGGAGAATGATAAGATAGAAGCACAGGATGAAGAATCGTCAGAAGAGGTTGCTGAAGAGACTGCAGAAGAAGCAACAGAAGAAGCAACAGAAGAAGTAACAGAGGAAGCTACAGTAGAAACTTCAGAAGAAACAACAGAAGAAGTAGAAGCAGATGATGAAGAGACAGATGATTTAGAATCCGAAGCTGTCGAAGATACGATAGAAGAAGCGACAGAGGAAGCAATATCAGAGGTTGATGCTTCAGCTACAGAAGAATCTGTTTCGGATGTAGTTGCTAAAGAACCTGTTTCGGACGCTGAAGATAATAAAAAGAAAACTGATAAAAAGAATAAGAAAGATAAGTCGTATAAGAAGGATAAGGAAGCTGTAAAGGAACCTACTAATAATATTATAATTGCCGAGGATATCTGGGATGAGGAAGAAGATATTGAGAAGGAAGTAGAAGAGCTTTATAATAATGGATTTGGAATTATGGAGATTGCAAACCAGTTAGGAATAGGTGTAGGTGAGGCTAAGACAATAATTAAAGGACTTGAGAAGAAATAAACCTTAACCGGAATAAGGGAGGCAATTGAGATATGAATAAGAAGATATTTATACGGGGCCTTGGAGCAGGTTTAATATTAGCTAGTCTTGTAATGTTTGTTACATTAGGAACAGCTGATAAAAAAACTGACGATAAGCCTACAGATACTAATAAAACAGAAGCAGTAACACAGAAGGCTACAAAGGAGACTACCGAGGAGAAAACATCCGAGGAGAAAGCATCCGAAGAGAAGACTTCTGAGGAGAAAACATCCGAGGAGAAAACATCCGAAGAGAAGACTTCTGAGGAGAAAACATCCGAAGAGAAAACATCCGAAGAGAAAACATCCGAAGAGAAAACATCCGAAGAGAAGACTTCTGAGGAGAAAACTACTGAGGAGAAAACTACTGAGACGACTACAGAAGAGCTTGAGCCGGCTGCAGTTAAGAATGAGAATGGTGGCGGATATATTATTGTAACAAAGGATATGACACCTGAAGAGATATGCGATGAGCTTCTTGAAATCGAAGTAATAAGTGACAAGTGGGATTATTATAACTGGCTTATGAGATCAGGATACTCAAATAGTATTGAACCGGGCAAATATACCTTTGGGGGATATGAAAGCTATGCAGGTATTGTTTGGATTCTTTTGGGTAACTAGTAGTAAATAGCACATAAAACCAACAGCATTTTCTGTTGGTTTTTTCTTGTATATTTTTTCTTGTATAATGAAAAAAATACTTGTATTGGTATATTATTTATGTTACAATCAGCTTTGCGTGAGTGCGCACATATAATACATGTCAGTTGATTTTTGGCGTGGTGCCTTTAGCTCGGGTGGTCCAAAGATATGAGACTGACAGAAGAATTTAACCATGGAGGTAGAGAAAATGAGCGTTATTTCAATGAAACAGTTATTAGAAGCAGGTGTACATTTTGGACACCAGACAAGAAGATGGAACCCTAAGATGAAGCCATACATCTACACAGAGCGTAATGGTATTTATATCATTGACTTACAGAAGTCAGTTGGTATGGTAGATGATGCTTACAATGCTATCAGCAATTGTGTTGCTAATGGTGGTAAGATTCTCTTTGTTGGTACTAAGAAGCAGGCTCAGGA
>JAEDHX010000005.1 GCA_016296785.1 Coprococcus sp.
GGGACCTGTCCCCGTGGCGAATTTTTTGACCAAGGGACCTGTCCCCGTGGCGAATTTTTTTTGACCAAGGGACCTGTCCCCGTGGCGAATTGTCTCCGTGGCGAGTTGTTACTGTGGCTGAAATGTGGTATAATGTGGTCTATATTGGATGGAAGAAGAGTGGGATGTTAGATGGCGGCGAAATGGTATAAGCATTTGAAAACGATAAATAATCATAAGAGGCTAGTGATGAGGTATTGCTTTAAGGCGGGACTTTATAAGCAGGGGCTTCTTCATGATCTGTCGAAGTATTCCTGGTCTGAGTTTAGTGTTGGTGCAAAGTACTTTCAGGGGAATAGAAGTCCTAATGATGCTGAAAGGGAAGATAAGGGATACACTAGTGCGTGGCTTCATCATAAGGGAAGAAATAAACATCATTTAGAGTACTGGATTGACTATAGCCTTGATAAGTCTAAGGGACTTGAGGGATGTAAAATGCCGGAAAAGTATGTGGTTGAGATGTTTTGTGACAGAATAGCAGCCAGCAGGAATTATAACAAGGATACCTATACTGACAGGATGCCACTTGATTATTATAAAAGGGGGCGTTCCGGTAAGCTGCTTCATCCTGATACCGCTAAGCTGCTTGAATTAATGCTGAATATGCTGGCAGATGAGGGCGAAGAGTATACATTTAATTATATTAGAAAGAATATTTTACATAATAAAAAATAGATTAATGTTTTTAATAAATACTATTTAGGAAGGATAAAATGCGCTATGGCAACGAATGAAAAGAATTTTACACATCTTCATGTGCATACGGAATATAGCTTGCTTGATGGCTCTGCTAAAATCAAAGAGCTCGTTAAGCGTGCAAAAGAGCTTGGTTATGATTCCCTTGCTATTACTGATCATGGCGTTATGTATGGGGTTATTGATTTTTATGAGGCCGCAAGAGCTGAAGGGATAAAGCCTATACTTGGATGCGAGGTATATGTTAGTCCCGGTTCGAGATTTGACAGGGAGGTTACTAAGGGCGAGGGAAGATATTATCACCTTGTTCTTCTTGCTGAGAATAATCAGGGATATCAGAATCTTTCAAAAATTGTTTCGAGGGGATTTACAGAGGGTTTTTATTATAAGCCGAGAGTAGATATGGAGATTCTTGAAGAGTATCATGAGGGTATTATTGCGCTTTCTGCATGCCTTGCAGGTGAGGTTGCGGTTAATTTGAGAAAGGATAATTATGAAGGTGCTAAGGAGGCGGCAATTCGTTATCGAGATATTTTTGGTGATAATAATTATTTCCTTGAGATGCAAGATCATGGTATTACTGAGCAGGCTACTGTTAATGCAGGCATTATGAGGTTGTCAAAGGAGCTTAATATTCCGATGGTAGTGACAAATGATTCTCATTATATTATGGCAGATGATGCCGAGGCTCATGATGTGCTTTTGTGTATTCAGACAAATCGAAAGGTCCATGAGCAGGACAGAATGAGATATGATGGAGGACAGTATTACTTAAAGTCAAAGGAAGAGATGTATAGTCTGTTTCCGTATGCTAAGGAGGCACTTGAAAATACACATAGGATAGCAGAGCGTTGTAATGTTGAGATAGTATTTGGTGAGCAGAAGGTGCCGGAATTTGATGTGCCATGTGATATGACCGCTGATGAGTATCTTGAGAAACTCTGCACTGAGGGATTATACAAAAGATATAATCCTGTAACTGAAGAGCTTAAGGAAAGACTTGATTATGAGATTTCAACCATCAAGAAAATGGGATATGTTGACTATTTCCTTATTGTTTCTGATTTTATCAGATATGCGAAGGATAATGGAATAGCTGTCGGTCCGGGCAGAGGCTCGGCGGCGGGAAGTATTGTAGCCTATTGTCTTGAGATAACAAATATTGACCCGATTAAGTATAATCTTCTTTTTGAACGTTTTCTTAATCCGGAGCGTGTTTCGATGCCGGATATTGACGTTGACTTTTGTTATGAGAGACGTCAGGAGGTTATTGATTATGTTGTTAGGAAATATGGGAAGGAAAAGGTTGTACAGATTGTTACTTTTCAGACCATGGCTGCAAGAAATGTAATTAGAGATGTAGGTAGAGCACTTGATTTGCCATATTCATTATGTGATGCTGTGGCTAAGTCTGTTCCAATGGAAATTGGAATGAATATTAAAAAGGCACTGGAAATAAGCAAGGATCTTAAGGATATGTATACTGATAATGGTGATGTGAAGCGCCTTATTGATATGGCACTAAAGCTTGAAGGGCTTCCGCGTAATACGGGTATGCATGCTGCGGGAGTTGTTATTGGCAGGGATCCGATTGATGAATATGTCCCGCTTGCTAAGGGTGGAGATGACTCAGTTATTACACAGTTTACGATGACTACAATAGAGCGTCTGGGCCTTTTGAAGATGGATTTCCTTGGACTTAGAACATTAACCGTTATTCAGGATGCTGTTAGATTTGTTAAACAGCAGACTGGTGCAGATATTGATATAGACAACATTGATTATGATGATGCTAAGGTGTTTGAGCTTATTTCTTCAGGCAAAACAGAGGGAATATTCCAGCTTGAAAGCTCGGGCATGAAGAATTTCATGAAGGAGCTCAAACCAAAAAGTCTTGAGGATGTAATTGCAGGTATATCCTTATACAGACCTGGTCCGATGGATTTCATTCCAAACTATATAAATGGAAAGGAGCATCCTGAGGATATCACATATGATACCGAAGAGCTTCAGGAGATTCTTGACCAGACGTATGGCTGTATAGTATATCAGGAGCAGGTTATGCAGATAGTTATGAAACTTGCCGGTTATACGCTTGGACGAAGTGATCTTGTTAGAAGGGCTATGTCCAAGAAGAAGGCTGATGTTATGGCTAAGGAGCGCCAGAACTTTGTATATGGTAATGAGGAGCTTAATGTTCCGGGATGTATTAAAAGAGGTATACCTGAGAATATTGCAAATAAGATTTTTGATGATATGACTGATTTTGCAAAGTATGCATTTAATAAATCGCATGCTGCGGCATATGCTGTTGTTGCCTATCAGACAGCATATTTGAAATGTTATTATCCTGATTGCTTTATGGCAGCACTTATTTCTTCTGTTAAGGATAATAGTTCAAAGGTTGCCATGTATATTCAGCATTGCAGACAGATGGGAATTAAGATTCTGCCGCCTGACATTAATGAAGGAGTTAGCGGATTTTCTGTATCTCATGGGGCTATTAGATATGGCCTGTCAGGGTTAAAGAGTGTTGGTACTGCCGTAATAGATAAGGTGGTTGCTGAAAGAGAGGTAAATGGACCTTTTAAGGATTTGAAGGATTTCCTTATGCGTATGTCCTCAAAGGAAACAAATAAGAAGACTATTGAGGCACTTATTCTTGGAGGCGCATTTGATAATTTTGAAGCAAATAGAAAACAGATGATGCTTGTATATCCAATGCTGGCAGAGGAGGTTGCAAAGGAGAAAAAGAATTCTGCTGTAGGTCAGATGTCTCTTGCGGATTTTTTTGGTGGTGAATTTGAAGAAATGAGCAAGGTAAAATATCCTGATGTTGATGAGTATGATAAGCAGGAAATGCTTGCTATGGAGAAATCTGTTCTTGGTATATATGTATCAGGTCACCCTTTGCTTGAATATTCAGATATTATTGAAAATGTCACAAATGCTACCACCTTGGATTTTACTCCTGATGAAGAATCCGGAAGAGCGCGTGTGAGAGACCAGGCAATGTATACTATTGGCGGTCTTGTTTCAGCTGTTACTGTTAAGCTTACGAAGAATAATCAAAATATGGCATTTATAACTCTTGAGGATATGGTAGGGCAGACTGAGATAATAGTATTTCCGAGAGAATATGAGCGCCTTAGAGAAAAACTCTATGCTGACAACAAGATATTTGTAAGGGGCAGAGCGAATGTGACAGAAGAGGAGGCTAAGCTTATATTATCTGATTTATTAACCTTCGATGAGGTTAAGGAGGGTAAAGCATTTGCAGGAGCGAATGCCAGAGGCGGATTTGAAAGGAAAGCTCAGGTTGTTTCTGAAAGCGAAAATGAGTTATGGGTTTGTTTTGAAGATATGAAGGAATATGAGGAGCTGGAGGATGACTTTATCTCCATATTAGAGGATTATAAAGGCAATTGTCCTGTGTATGTTCAAATTCGTAAGGAGAGGCAAATGAAGAACATGGGACGTGGCTTTTTGGTAAATGAAGACTCGGGCGTCATTGACAGACTGAAGCTTGAATATGGAAGCGGAAAGGTATTGCTTAGAAAAAAGAAAAATGGAAATAATAACATCTAATAAGAATCAAAAAATAAAGGATTTGCAGAAGCTGAATAAGGATGGAGGCTTTAGAAAAAAGAAGGGCGTATTTGTCGTTGAGGGTATACGCATGTTTCTTGAGCTTCCTGTTGACAGGGTGAAACAGGTTGTACTTTCAGAATCCTCATGGAACAGATATAGAAATGAATTCGTTAATATGGGGTTTGATATAGCTGACGAGAACCTTATTGTAGTTAAGGATTACATTTATGAGAGTATTTCACAGACAAAATCGCCACAAGGTATTATGGCAGTTATCGGAAGAGTTGATTATTCAATTGACGATATGCTAAAAAGTGCCTGTGATAATCCGGTTTATCTTGTTCTCGATTCAATTCAGGATCCGGGCAATCTGGGAACTATAATAAGAAGCGGTGAAGCGGCAGGTGTGTCCGGAATAATTATTGGTGGCGGGATGTCGTGCGATGTTTATAGTCCAAAGGTGGTAAGGTCAACTATGGGTGCGATATTCAGAGTTCCATTTGTTACTTCTTCAGATTTGTTATCAGATATTGGCAAGCTGAAGGAGGCAGGAGTTTCAATATATGGTGCTCATCTTGAAGGAACATCGCTCTTTGATGAAAAACTTAATAAGCCCGTAGCATTTCTTATAGGTAATGAAGGAAATGGCCTTAGCAAGGAGGTTTCTGATACGGCAGACTGCCTAATTAAGATTCCGATGGAGGGTAAGGTTGAGTCGCTTAATGCGGCTATTTCTGCAACGCTTCTCGCATATGAGGCATATAGACAAAGAAACTGATTTGTGCTAAATGCATTTTGTCGCATTTTGAACCGACATAAATAGATGAACATAGACAGCATATTTTCGGAATTATAGGCATAGGTTGTATAGTACACAATCGATGTTTATAACGGAGGGAGAAAATATGACTGAAAAAACATTAAACAACAATCAGGTGGTAGTAGCCGGAGAGATAGCTTCGGACTTTGTATTCAGCCACGAAATTTTTGGTGAAGGCTTCTATATGGTAGACTTAGTGGTAAGCAGGCTTAGTGACGCGTATGACGTTATTCCGCTTATGGTGTCTGATCGATTATTTGACATAGAAGGCTCACACATTGGAGAAAGAATTGTTGCAAGAGGACAATTCAGATCCTATAACAAGCATGAGGAAACAAAGAACAGATTGATATTATCTGTATTTGTAAGAGAGATTGCACTTCTTGATAATGATGAGGAGAAGGATAATAAGCCGAATCAGATATATCTTGACGGATATATCTGCAAGGAACCGGTTTATAGAATGACGCCTCTTGGCAGGGAGATTGCGGATATTTTACTTGCTGTTAACAGAGCATATGGTAAGAGTGATTACATACCTTGTATCTGCTGGGGAAGAAATGCTAGATTTGCAGGAAAGCTTAAGGTAGGTGAGCATGTTGCTATCTGGGGAAGAATCCAAAGCAGGGAGTATCAAAAGAGAATTGGTAATGACCAGATAGTAAGTAAGGTGGCTTATGAGGTGTCAGTAAGTAAAATGGAGTGCTTAGAGTAGTGCTTTGGGGTAAATGGTGTTGACATCTTTCTTATGTGGTGTTATATTATCACTATCTAAAGTTTTTTAGAATATTATATAGTAGAGGCGCGGTATTTATTATTACATATTTTAATGCAGGTGAATGCAGATGATGAATATGGAAAGGGAACACCGCCGAAGGAATATATCATTCACAGGGTATGTTCCTGGTTGTGCAGCTAAGAACTGTACGACTGTCATCATTTGATGGAGAGCTACTTGATGAATTGAGATTATTCGGCAGGTTTGGCTTTTTAAACCTGCCTTTTTTTAAAACCATTTTGGGAAGATTCGTTTGGGCTCGTAATCATTAATTTATTTTTAGGAGGTTTTATTATGGCAATTTTTACAGGATCAGGCGTAGCATTGGTAACACCATTTACAGAAAGCGGAGATGTGGATTATGGAAAGCTTAAGGAGCTTGTTGATTTTCATGTAGATAATGGTACAGATGCGATTATTATTTGCGGAACAACAGGTGAAGCATCTACTCTTTCTCATGAAGAGCATTTGGAATGCATTAAGAAGTGTGTTGAATATGCAGATCACAGAATTCCTGTTATTGCAGGAACAGGCTCTAATTGTACAGCAACTGCAATATATCTTTCAACAGAAGCGGAGAGCTATGGCGTTGACGGACTTCTTGTTGTTACACCATATTATAATAAAGCAACACAAAAGGGCCTTATTGCTCATTTTACCGCTGTAGCTAATTCGGTAAATGTACCTATTATTTTATATAATGTACCATCAAGAACCGGTTGCAATATTACTCCTGAGACAGCAGTATATCTTGCAAAGAATGTTGAGAACATTGTAGGAATTAAGGAAGCATCAGGAAATATCAGTCAGGTAACAAAGCTTGCTAAGCTTGCTGATGGATGTATAGATATTTATTCCGGTAATGACGATCAGGTTGTACCGCTTCTTTCACTTGGTGGTAAGGGAGTAATATCTGTAACAGCTAATATAATTCCAAGAGATACACATGATATGGTTATGAAGTATCTTGAGGGCGATGTGACAGGAAGTCTTAAGCTTCAGCTTGCAACAATTGATTTGTGTGATGCACTGTTTTGTGAGGTTAATCCTATTCCTGTTAAGAAGGCAGTTGAGCTTATGGGACTTTGTGGAGGGACACTTAGAATGCCACTTACAGAGATGGAGCCACAGAATGCAGACAGACTTCAGAAGGTTATGGCAGCATACGGTATTCTTTAATATAGAAGAAAAGCTTATGTACATATGAAAAAGCTTGGAGGATAAAATGGTTAGAATAATTATGCATGGATGCAACGGCAAGATGGGGCAGGTTATTACTGGTATTGTAGCTGGTGATGACAATGCAGAGATTGTAGCCGGAATTGATATGGTCGATAACAGAGATAATGGATATCCTGTATTTACTAATATTTTCGATTGTGATGTAGAGGCTGATGTAATAATTGACTTTGCAGCTGCGGCAGCAGTAGATAATATGATTAAGTATAGCGTAGAACGCAATATTCCTGTTGTTCTATGCACAACGGGACTTAGCGAGCAGCAACTTGCTGATGTTAAGGAGGCATCAACTAAGGTTGCCATTCTTAAATCAGCAAATATGTCACTTGGAATCAATACATTGATTAAGCTTCTTAAGGATGCGGCAAATGTATTTGCACCGGCAGGCTATGATATTGAGATAGTTGAGAAGCACCATAATCAAAAGGTTGATGCTCCATCAGGTACAGCTCTTGCACTTGCAGATTCAATAAATGAAGCCTGCGATAATAAATATGAATATGTTTATGATCGTAGCAGCGTTCGTAAGAAGAGAGAAAAGCAGGAGCTTGGAATTATGGCTGTAAGAGGTGGAACCATTGTTGGAGAGCATGAGGTGATATTTGCAGGTGTTGATGAGGTTATTGAATTTAAACATACAGCATACTCTAAGTCAGTATTTGCAAAGGGTGCAGTAGAGGCTGCTAAGTTCCTTAAGGGTAAGGCTGCCGGCATGTATGATATGGCTGATGTTATTGGTTAGGAGATAAGATGGATTCTGAAAAAACTGTTTTGTGTGCTGCTTCAAAATATGAACAGAAATATTATCTGAGTCAGGATTTTGAAGGACTTCCTGACAATGTAAAAAAAGAGCTTAAGATAATGTGCGTATTGTTTACTGAAGATATTGGCGGTATACTTACGTTGGAATTTGATGAGAATGGTACCTTGAATTTAGTGACTGAAGCTTATGAGGATGATTTGTTATATGATGAGATAGGAAGCGTTCTTAAGATTAAGCAGCTAAGAGAGGACAAAAAGGAGTTGTTTCAAAGCTTAGAGATGTACTACAAGGTGCTTTGTGAGCTTATTTAGCGAGGTGTAATATGCTATTTGCGATTGATGTAGGTAATACAAATATTACAATTGGTCTATATGATGGACAAAAACTTGAAAAGACATTTAGAATGACAACAGGGATATCGAGAACGTCAGATGAGTTTGGTGTATTTCTTGGTGATTTGCTTAGAATGAGAAATCTTCCGAATGATGCAATTAATGAGGTAATAATTGCATCTGTAGTTCCTAATATCATGCATTCACTGATTAATGGTATTAAGAAGTATTTTGGAATAAACCCTGTTATTGTTGAACCGGGAATAAAGACAGGTATTAATATTGCAATTCCTAATCCAAAGCAGCTTGGAGCGGACCGTATTGTTGATGCTGTTGCGGCATATTGTATATATGGCGGTCCTGTACTTGTAATTGATTTTGGAACAGCTACAACCTATGATCTTGTAAATGATGAAGGTAGTTTTATTGCCGGTGTTACATCACCCGGTATCAGGCTTATTGCGAATGCTCTTTGGAGCGGAACGGCAAAGCTGCCTGAGATAGAAATAAAGGTGCCTGATACAATCCTTTGTAAGGATACAATATCAAGTATGCAGGCAGGTGTCTGTCTTTCATATATTGGTCAGACAGAATATATTGTAAAGAGAATGAAGGAAGAATCCGGCTTTGATAATATGAAGGTAATTGCTACAGGCGGATTAGGTAAGATGATATATGAGAATACTGATTGTATAGACATATATGATCCTGACTTAACTCTTCATGGTCTTCGTATCATTATGGACAAACAGAAGTAACAGCTAGTCGGAGACGTTTAGCTTCGGTGGAATAAACAGATATCAGGCCATCTTTGTGATGTGTGATATAATTCACAAACATAAAGATGGCTTATATAATATTAAGGTGGATTATGGATTTTAGTAATAAGTTAATTCTGGCACCTATGGCAGGTGTATGTGATAAGCCGTTTCGAATGCTTTGTAAGGAGATGGGGTGCGATATTCTCTATACAGAGATGATTAGTGCAAAGGGTTTATTTTATGATAATAAGAATACAATACCGCTTCTTTCTATAGATAAGAGTGAGACTCCTATCGGTGTTCAGTTGTTTGGCTCGGAGCCGGACCTCTTAGCAGATATGGCAAAGAAGATAGAGGATATGGGATTTGCATTTATCGATGTTAATATGGGCTGCCCTGTTCCCAAAATTGTAAATAATAATGAAGGTTCAGCGCTTATGAAGGATCCTATGCTTATTGGACGGATAGTTTCTAAGATGGCAAATGCTACAAAGCTTCCTGTTACAATAAAGATTAGAAGCGGTTTTGATGATGAGCATATAAACGCACCTGAAATTGCAAGGATTGCTGAGGAAAGTGGGGCTGCAGCAATTGCAGTGCACGGAAGAACAAGACAGCAGTATTATAGTGGTCATGCAAATTGGGATGTGATTGCTAAGGTAAAGGAAGCTGTTAGCATACCTGTAATAGGAAATGGGGATATTCTTACCCCACAGGATGTTATTGCAATGAAGGAGCAGACAGGCTGTGATTCGTTTATGATAGGAAGAGGCGCAAGAGGAAACCCTTGGATATTCAGAGAGATAAAGGAATATTTCAAGACAGGAGTTATTCCGCCTAGACCTGATATAAATGAAGTGAAAGATATGATGCTTCGTCATGCTGATTTGATGATTGAGTTTAAAGGAGAGTTTACCGGCATTCATGAAATGCGAAAGCATGTAGCCTGGTATTCTGCAGGGCTAAAGGATTCATCAAAATTACGTAATTTAATTAACCAGGTTGAGAGCTATAATGAACTAAAAGAGCTCCTTGACAATTGGAATTAGTAATAAAATATATACAATATGTCAATATGTTTCAAAAATGTTAATAGTAAAAAATATGCAATATGCACAATAAACTTAGCGTTTGATGTGCAATGTTACATGGAACAATATTGGTCACAAATATATATATAGACATAATTAATAAAAATCCTTGGTTTGCTTGACCTTTCTATTGTTAAGTATTATAATGACCTTACAATCATTTGTTAATGATTTTGTAACAATTTTGAAATCAGAAAGAAATCAAGGAGAAATTATTATGAAAAAGTTTACAGATTCATCTAAGATGTTATCAGCTAAACTAAAGAAGTATTTAAAGAGAGCAGGAATTGCAGTAGTAGCAGTTGCAGTAGGAGTTGCTACATATATTACAATATCTACTGATGATAGTATGGTATCATCAAAGAGAAAGATGGTTTCGGTTGCTGAAGTAGAAGATAATTCAGTTTCAGATCTTCCTGTAGATTATGCTAAGTCAGAATTTGAAGAGCTTCAGGATGCTAAGGCAGATGAAAAGCTTTCAAAGGTTGAACGCTCAGAGAAGAGAGCTGCAGCATTAGCACTTGCAGATGATACAGAAGAAGAGACTGAGGAAGCTACAGAAACTGAGACAGAGAAAGAGACAGAGAAAGAGACAGAGGAGATTACAACTACTGAGTTAGTATTAGTTCCAACTGAGGCACCTACAACTGAGAAGTCAACAGAAGGTCTTCCTAGTGATGTAATTAAACAGGATAAGCCAAGTAAGAATAATAAACAGGATAAGACAACAGAGGCTACAACAAGTAAGTCAACAGATGGTCTTCCTGATACAGAAGTAACATATGATGATGAAAAGGGAACATACCTTGGTTCATATCTTCTTACAGCATATTGTCCATGTGAGATTTGTTGTGGACAGTGGAGCAATACAGTTAATCCTGTAACTGCTTCAGGTAATCCGGCAGTTGAAGGAGTTACAATTGCTGCACCACCTGAATTTGCATTTGGTACAGAGCTTGTAATTAACGGACATACATATGTTGTTCAGGATAGAGGCGGTGCTATTCAGGGTAATCACTTAGATGTATACTTCTCATCACATGACAGAGCACTTAACTTTGCGATGGGTTATTACGATGTTTATATGAAATAGAATTATAGTTGTATTAAGAAGTCCCTTATATTTCTAAGGGACTTCTTGTTTTTGCAAAATGATTATGTTATAATCACGTGCAAGAATGAAAGAAAATATATACATATAAGGAGAGATAAAGCATGGAAGTTATTTATAGAAGTACAAGAAATGCGAATGAAACAGCAACTGCATCACAGGCAATTCTTAAGGGACTTGCTAATGAAGGAGGATTATTTGTACCAGATACAATCCCTTCACTTGATGTTTCAATTGAAGCGCTTGCAGACATGAATTATCAGGAGATTGCATATGAAGTATTAAAGCTTATGCTTACTGATTTTTCAGAAGAAGAATTAAAGTATTGTATCAATTCTGCATATGATAAGAAATTTGATACGCCTGTAATTGCACCACTTGTTAATAAGGCAGGTGCTAATTATCTTGAGCTTTTCCATGGTTCAACAATTGCTTTTAAGGATATGGCTTTATCAATTCTTCCATATCTCCTTACAACCTCTGCTAAGAAGAATGGTGTAGAGAATGAAATTGTTATTTTAACAGCTACTTCAGGTGATACGGGTAAGGCAGCGCTTGCTGGATTCGCTGATGTACCTGGAACAAAGATTATTGTATTTTATCCAAAGAATGGAGTTAGCCCTATTCAGGAGAAGCAGATGGTTACACAGAAGGGTGATAATACATTTGTTGTTGGTATTACAGGTAATTTCGATGATGCTCAGACAGGCGTTAAGAAGATGTTCTCAGATACTGAGCTTGCAGCATATATGAATGAAAAAGGATACCAGTTCTCATCAGCAAACTCAATTAACATTGGACGTCTTGTACCACAGATTGTTTATTATGTTTATGCATATTCAAGACTTGTTGCTAATGGTAGCATCAAAGCAGGTGATAAGATAAATGTTGTAGTACCAACTGGTAATTTTGGTAATATTCTTGCTGCGTACTATGCAAAAGAGATGGGACTTCCAATTGCTAAATTTATATGCGCATCAAATGATAATAAGGTATTATATGATTTCTTTAAGACGGGAACATATGACAGAAATAGAGAATTTATTTTAACAACCTCACCTTCAATGGATATTCTTATTTCAAGTAATCTTGAGAGACTTATTTACAAGATAGCAGGAAATGATGCACAGAAGAATGCTGAGCTTATGAGAAAGCTTTCATCAGAGGGTGTATATACAATCACAGATGAGATGAAGGCTAAGCTTGATGAATTCTATGGCGGATATGCTACAGAGGATGAGACAGCACAGACTATTAACAGAATTTATAATTCTGACGGATATATCATGGATACTCATACAGCTGTTGCTGCTACTGTATATGATAAGTATGTTAATGAGACAGGTGATAAGACTCCTACAGTTATTGCATCAACAGCAAGTCCGTATAAGTTTACAAGAAGCGTAATGAATGCTATTGATAAAGCATATGATGCAAAGACTGATTTTGAGCTTGTTGACGAGCTGAACAGGCTTTCAGGAGTAAGTGTTCCACAGGCTATTGAAGATATCAGAAGTGCTGCAGTTCTTCATGATACTGTATGTGATAAGGAAGACATGCTTAAGGTAGTAAAGGAATTTTTAAAAATATAATTGATATTTGAGAGATTGTTCTCATGACAGTTCATTAGTACCATCCTGTCAATAAATAAAACTAGGACAAAGAAGCAATCGAAGTGCCTGGTTTCGATTGCTTCTTTTTTACTGTAGGCAGGTTCGTGTGTATAATCAAAAGGAGAGTATTATGTATAAGTTAAAAACAAAATCAAGCTTTGACAGTGCACATTTTTTAGCCGGATATAATGGCAAATGCAAAAACATCCATGGTCATAGGTGGACAGTTGAGGTTGAGACAGGTGATGAGTGCCTTTCAGACAGTAAACAAAATAGAGGAATGGTTGTGGATTTTTCAGAGCTGAAAAATGATTTAAAGGCTATTACGAAGGAGCTTGATCATTGCCTGATCATTGAAAAGGGTAGTCTGAAGTCAAAAACAATGGAAGCACTTATAGAAGAGGATTTTAGAATTGTTGAGCTTCCGTTCAGACCAACAGCAGAGAATCTGTCTAAATATTTTTTCGATGAAATGAAGAAAAAGGGATATAAGATGACTTTGGTTAGTGTTTATGAAACACCTAATAATGTTGCAACATATACAGAGGGTTAAGGTTATGAGCAAATATAAAGTAGTTGAACGTTTTGTGAGTATAAATGGTGAAGGAAGAAAGGCAGGCGAGCCTGCAGTCTTTATCAGATTTGCAGGTTGCAATTTGAATTGCAGCTATTGCGATACCAGGTGGGCAAATGATAAGGAAGTGTCTTACGAGGAGCTTTCGGAGAATGAGATATATGACTATATTAAGCGGACAGAGATAAAGAATGTTACACTTACCGGTGGAGAGCCATTAATGGTTGATGATATTGATAAGCTGTTACTCATTCTTTCATTAGATGATTCTATAGCTGTTGAGGTTGAAACAAATGGAAGTGTTGATATTGCAGAGTTTAAGGCGTTGACAGATAAGATATCTTATACACTTGATTACAAGCTTCCCGGAAGTGGTATGGAAGAGAGTATGTGTATATCAAATTATAATTATATTGATAAGAATGATACGGTTAAATTCGTTGTTTCATCTAAGCAGGATTTATCAAGAGCTTTGGAGATTATATATACGTATGCTTTGTGTGAGAAGGCAAATGTATACCTGAGCCCTGCTTTTGGCAGGATTGAACCTGAAGAAATTGTGGATTTTATGCTTGAAAATAATATGAATAATGTTAAATTGCAGCTTCAGCTTCACAAGTTTATTTGGGATACTGATATGAGAGGAGTTTAGTTATGGCAATAGATTATGACGCAATTAAAATGCATGTACGAGGAATAATAGAAGCCCTGGGTGATGATCCTGAAAGAGAAGGCCTTGTTGAAACACCAGACAGAGTAGCAAGGATGTATCAGGAGGTATTTGAAGGAATGAATTACAGCAATGATGAGCTTGCGGTAATGTTTGGTAAGACCTTCAATGAAGTAACTTGCGTTAATCATTCGAATGATATGGTGTTTGTAAAGGATATTGAGGTATTTAGCTATTGTGAGCATCACCTTGCGCTTATGTATGATATGAAGGTATCCGTTGCCTATATTCCAAAGGGTGTTGTTATTGGACTTAGCAAGATTGCCAGAATAGCTGATATGGTTGCTAAGAGACTACAGCTACAAGAGAGAATTGGAACTGATATTGCATATGTTATGAGCAAGGTTACAGGCTCTGAGGACGTTGCTGTAATTATTGAGGCAAATCATAGCTGCATGACGGCAAGAGGAATAAAGAAACCGGGCTCAAAAACAGTAACTACAACATTCAGAGGCGCTTTTGAGACCGATGTAAATCTTCAAAATAAAGTTTTATTACTAAATAAATAGAGGGAGGCAATATGTATGAAGAATAAAAATGAAGCAGTAGTTGTATTTAGTGGTGGACAGGATAGCACGACATGTCTTCTTTGGGCACTTAAAAGATACAGAAAGGTATATGCTGTTTCCTTTGATTATGGTCAAAGACATGTACAGGAGCTTTCATGTGCTAAGAAGATAGCAGAGAAATACAATGTTGAGCATAAGATTCTTGATATGACTCTTTTAAATCAGTTAGCGCCCAATTCATTAACAAGAAATGATATTGTAGTTGATGAGAGTGTTCCGTCAAATGGGCTTCCTAATTCATTTGTAGATGGTAGAAATCTTTTGTTTTTGTCATTTGTAGCAGTATATGCTAAGCAGCTTGGTATAACCGATATTATTACAGGGGTATCACAGAGTGATTTTTCCGGTTATCCTGATTGCAGGGATATTTTTATTAAATCCTTAAATACAACATTAAATCTTGCAATGGACTATGAATTTGATATAATTACACCATTGATGTGGATTGATAAGATGGAAACATGGAAATTAGCTGATGAGCTTGGCGGACTGGAAGTTGTTAGAGATATGACGCTTACTTGTTATAATGGAATTATGGGTGAGGGTTGTGGGAACTGTCCGGCTTGTAAACTTAGAAAAAAAGGTTATGATTTATATATGGCAAGTAAGATGTAATAATAACAATAAGCTATAGGGGGATAATATTGTGAAAAGTATGCTTTTTGTTATGAATCCTAAGGCCGGAAGAACGACTCTTAAGGATTCACTTGTAGATGTTATTGATATATTCTGCAAAAATGATTATGCAGTCAGAACATATATTACACAGTCACCTGATGATGCTGAGAGGGTAATTTGTGAGGAAGCAGATAATTATGATGTTATTGTATGTGCAGGGGGTGATGGTACTCTTGGTAATACAATATCAGGCTTTATGAAATGTGGATTAAAGAAGCCTCTCGGATATATTCCTTGTGGCTCAACAAATGACTATGCAAATAGTCTTGATATTCCAAAGAAGGCATTGCTGGCGGCTGATATGATTACAAAAGCGACACCATTTTCTGTTGATATTGGAAGCCTGAATAAGAAATTCTTTGTTTATGTGGCGGCATTTGGCATCTTTTCTGATACATCATATGCTACACCACAGAATATGAAGAATATTCTTGGCCATGCGGCATATATTCTTCAGGGAATAAAGAGTATTGTAAATATACCTACATATCATATGGTGGTAGATGTAGATGGCAAGCGTATAGAGGATGATTTCATGTTCGGTATGGTTTCTAACTCGGTATCTATTGGTGGTTTTAAAAGCATAGTAAGAAAAGGCGTTGAATTTGATGATGGATTGTTTGAAGGTATTCTTATTAAGAAGCTTGCAAATCCGGCAGATTTGAATAGAATAGTTCATGCGCTTCTTACTGGTGACGTAAGTGAAAAGAACATGATAAAATTCCAGGCAAAGAATGTAAAAATATCATGTGAGGATGTTGTTTCCTGGACTGTCGATGGAGAATTCGGTGGTGATTATCATGATGTTGAGATAAATATACATGAGAGAGCTGTTGATATTCTTGTTGTACAGGAAGAGGAAGAATAATATTAATATTGAGAGGAAATAGATATGGGAAAATATTTTGGCACAGATGGATTTAGAGGAGAGGCAAATAAGGATCTTACGGTAGAGCATGCATATAAGGTTGGAAGATATCTTGGATATTACTATGGTAAGAATAATCCTGAGGGAAAAGCAAGGGTAGTTATTGGAAAGGATACAAGACTGTCAAGCTACATGTTTGAGTATTCTCTTGTTGCAGGACTTACTGCAAGCGGAGCTGACGTATATCTTATGCATGTTACTCCAACTCCAAGTGTTTCATATATTGTACGTACAGATGGGTTTGACTGTGGAATAATGATTTCCGCAAGCCATAATCCATATTATGATAACGGAATCAAGGTTATTAATGGCCAGGGCTATAAGCTTGAAGCTTATGTTGAAGAGGAAATAGAAAAATATATTGATGGAGAGATTCCTGAAATTCCGCTTGCGACAAGAGATAATATTGGTAAGACTACAGATTATACAATGGGTCGAAACAGATATATTGGCTATCTTATGACAATCCCTACAAGACCATTTAAGAATATGAGAATAGGCCTTGATACAGCAAACGGAGCATCGTATCTTGTAGCAAAATCAGTATTTGATGCGCTTGGTGCTAAGACTTATATTATAAATAATGAGCCTAATGGAACTAATATTAATACTGATTGCGGATCAACGCACATTGAACATCTTCAGGCATTTGTTAAGGAAAAAGGTCTTGATGTAGGCTTTGCCTATGATGGTGATGCTGACAGATGTCTCTGCGTTGACGATAAGGGCGAGATTGTAGATGGAGACAAGATTCTCTATGTATGCGGAAGATATCTGAAGGATAAGGGTGAGCTCAATAACAACACTGTTGTAACAACAGTAATGTCCAATCTCGGATTGTATAAAGCCTTTGACAAGAAGGGAATTAATTATGAGAAGACTGCTGTTGGTGATAAGTATGTTTTTGAAAATATGATGGAACATGGCCATTCTATAGGTGGCGAACAGTCCGGACATATTATTTTTTCTAAATATGCAACAACAGGTGATGGTGTTCTTACATCACTTATGATTATGGAGACAATTCTTGGTAGAAAGGTTAAACTGTCAGAGCTGTTCAACAGTCTTACAATATATCCTCAGCTTCTTAAGAATGTTCGTGTATCAGATAAAGAGGTTGTAATGAATGATGCTGATATATTAAAGCTTAATGATGAGATTGCAAAGGAACTTGGAGATAACGGAAGACTTCTTCTTAGAAGAAGTGGAACGGAGCCTGTAATCAGAGTAATGGTTGAAGCTGCGACAGATGAGCTTTGTAATAAATATGTAGATAAGATGGTTAATCTTATTACAGAAAAAGGTTATGCAGTTTAATTGGCAAATTAGTTATTTTTTGTTTGACATCCTATGTGAAAACGTATAAAGTCTTATTTGGAAAAAATCTCGGGGTAGTTTCAGAGATTATAATATATATTATGAAACGAGAAGAGGGATTATATGAACAACAATATTAATACTCATTATTATGAAGATGACAAAATGCATGAGGAATGTGGCGTATTTGGAATGTATGACTTTGATGGTAATGATGTTTCAAGCTCCATATACTATGGATTGTTTGCTCTTCAACACAGGGGCCAGGAGAGCTGCGGAATAGCAGTTTCCGATACAGATGGGCCGAAGGGAAAGGTGCTTTCTTCAAAAGGTATGGGGCTTGTCAATGAGGTTTATACACCTGATATTCTGGCTAACCTTAAGGGTAATATTGGTGTAGGCCATGTAAGATATTCTACGGCAGGAGCGAGCACTATAGAAAATGCGCAACCGCTTGTGTTAAACTATGTAAAAGGTACATTAGGCCTTGCACATAATGGAAATCTTGTAAATGCACCTGAGCTTAGAAGACAGCTTGAGCTTTCAGGAGCGATATTTCAGACAACGATTGATTCTGAGGTAATAGCTTACCATATAGCAAGAGAACGTGTTAAATGCAGTTGCGTTGAGGAAGCAGTATTGCGAGCATTAAAGAAAGTAAAAGGTTCATATTCCCTTGTTATTATGAGCCCGCGAAAGCTTATTGGAGCAAGAGATCCATTTGGCTTTAGACCGCTTTGTATTGGTAAGAGAGATAATGCATATGTACTTGCATCTGAGAGCTGTGCGCTTGATACAATAGGTGCAGAATTTATAAGAGATGTTGAACCTGGCGAGGTGGTAACTATTTCGCCTGAATATGGTATTTCCTCATTTAGAAATATGTGTCAGAAGGATACTGCAAGGTGTATTTTTGAATACATTTATTTTGCAAGACCTGACTCTGTTATTGATGGAATGAGTGTATATGATTCGCGTATTATTGCAGGAAGATGCCTTGCAAAGGACAGTCCTGTTGATGCCGATATTGTTGTTGGTGTTCCTGAATCAGGTAATGCGGCAGCACTTGGATATTCTATGGAATCGGGAATTCCTTACGGAACAGCTTTTGTTAAGAATACCTATGTCGGAAGAACCTTCATTAAACCTCAGCAGAGCCAGAGAGAGTCCAGCGTAAGAGTAAAGCTCAATGTGCTAAAGGAAGCAGTTGCAGGTAAAAGGGTTATTATGATAGATGACTCTATTGTAAGAGGTACAACAAGTGACCGAATTGTAGGTATGCTAAGAGAAGCGGGAGCTACAGAGGTACATGTAAGAATTAGCTCGCCACCATTTTTATATCCTTGTTATTTTGGAACAGATATTCCTGACAGGGAACAGCTTATTGCATACAACAGAAGTGTCGATGATATCTGCAAGGTGATTGGTGCGGATTCTCTTGCGTATCTTGAATTAGAAAGACTCATCGAATTGTCAGGCGGTAAAGAATACTGTCATGGATGCTTTAGCGGACAATACCCTATGCAACCGCCGACAGAGGATATTCGTGGAGAACATGAAGATTTTAAACGCGGTGAAGATTCCAATGTTAAATAAGTATTGATTATTATATTACGTATAAATTAATTATTATTAATTCATATATTAAGTATTACAGAAAGAGGTAGAAAATGAGTAACGATAAGTATGTAAGCCCATTATGTGAAAGATATGCCAGTAAGGAGATGCAGTACATTTTTTCTCCTGATATGAAATTTAAGACATGGAGAAAATTATGGATTGCTCTGGCAGAGACAGAGTATGAGCTTGGTCTTTCTGAGAATGGAAAGCCGGTAATAACAAAGGAACAGATTGATGAGCTTAAGGCACATGCAGAGGATATTAATTATGATGTGGCAAGAGAAAGAGAAAAGCTTGTTCGTCATGATGTAATGAGCCATGTATATGCATATGGTAAACAGTGCCCAAATGCTGCAGGTATAATCCATCTTGGAGCAACCTCCTGCTATGTTGGTGACAATACTGATGTTATTGTTATGACAGAGGCTATGAAGCTTGTCAGAAAGAAGCTTTTGAATGTAATAAATGAGCTTGCAAAGTTTGCAGATAAGTATAAAAATCTTCCAACACTTGCATTTACACATTTTCAGCCTGCGCAGCCAACAACTGTTGGAAAACGTGCAACATTGTGGATGGAAGAGCTGTTGCTTGATTTATCAGACCTTGAGTATATGTTAGGACAACAGAAGCTTCTTGGTTCAAAGGGAACAACAGGAACACAGGCAAGCTTTTTAGAGTTGTTTAATGGAGATCATGAAACAATTCGTAAGATAGATGGAATGATAGCTAAGAAGATGGGCTTTGAAGAGTGCTATCCTGTATCAGGACAGACATATTCAAGAAAGGTGGATACAAGAATACTTAATGTTCTTTCAGGTATCGCTCAGAGTGCTCATAAATTCTCTAACGATATAAGACTTCTTCAACACCTTAAGCAGATTGAGGAGCCATTTGAGAAGAATCAGATTGGTTCATCCGCAATGGCATACAAGAGAAATCCGATGAGAAGTGAGAGAATTGCATCACTTGCTAATTATGTAATGGTTGACGCATTAAATCCTGCAATCACTGCTGCTACACAGTGGTTTGAGAGAACACTTGATGATTCTGCAAATAAGAGAATATCAGTGCCTGAAGCCTTCCTTGCAGTAGATGGAATACTTGATCTTTACTTAAATGTTGTTGATGGTCTTGTAGTATATGATAAGGTAATATATCAGAGCTTTATGAAAGAGATTCCGTTTATGGCTACAGAGAATATTATGATGGATGCCGTTAAACGCGGCGGAAACCGTCAGGAGCTTCATGAGCGTATTCGTGAGCTTTCAATGGAAGCCGGAGCTGCAGTTAAGAAGGAAGGTAAGGAGAATCCACTTGTAGACCTTATAGCAGCAGATCCTGCATTTGGAATGACTAAGGAAGAGATAGTATCTATTCTTGAGCCAAAGAATTTTGTCGGACGAGCACCACAGCAGACAGAGGAATTCCTTGCTGAGGTAGTTGCACCTATCCTTGATGCTAATAAGGATGTCCTTGGAATGACTGCTGAGATTAATGTATAGGAATTATATTCTGAAAGTCGTTATTTACTTATGAAATAGAATAGTGTATAATATTTAAGTCGTCGTGGGATAATTACGGCGACTTATGCTGTTTAACAGTGCTAATATAAACAATAGTTGTTTACTATGCAGGAGGATGGAATATGGTAAGAGCAGTAGTCGGCGCTAACTGGGGCGATGAAGGAAAAGGTAAAATTACAGATATGCTTGGTAAGGAGTCGGATATTATTGTAAGATTCCAAGGCGGTGCTAATGCAGGTCATACAATAGTTAATGATTATGGAAAGTTCGCATTACATACTTTGCCATCAGGTGTATTCTATGATCATACAACAAGTATTATTGGAAATGGTGTGGCTCTTAATATTCCTGTTCTGTTTAATGAAGTGAAGGAAATAGTTGACAGAGGCGTTCCAATGCCAAAGATACTCGTATCTGACAGGGCTCAGATGGTAATGCCGTATCATATTCTTTTTGATGAATATGAAGAAGAGAGACTTGCGGGTAAGTCTTTTGGTTCGACAAAATCAGGAATTGCTCCTTTCTATTCAGATAAATATGCTAAGATTGGTTTCCAGGTGAGTGAGCTTTTTGATGAAGCCTCACTTAAGGAAAAGATTGAAAGAGTAATTGTTCAGAAGAATATCCTTCTTGAGCATTTATATCATAAGCCATTACTTAATGCTGATGAGATATTTAATACTCTTATGGAATATAAAGAGATGGTTGCACCATATGTTTGTGATGTGTCTGC
Source organism: Coprococcus sp. (assembly GCA_016296785.1). Classification (GTDB taxonomy): domain Bacteria; phylum Bacillota; class Clostridia; order Lachnospirales; family Lachnospiraceae; genus Coprococcus. The sequence goes on from JAEDHX010000005.1 coordinate 21,507, forward strand.
ATTTCTTTATGAGGCAATTAAAGAGGGTAAGAATATTCTTCTTGAAGGACAGCTTGGTTCACTTAAGGATCCTGACCATGGTATTTATCCTATGGTTACTTCATCATCAACACTTGCTGCATATGGAGCAATAGGTGCAGGAATTCCACCTTACGAGATTAAGCAGATTATCACTGTTTGTAAGGCATATTCAAGTGCTGTAGGTGCAGGTGCATTTGTAAGTGAAATATTTGGTGAGGAAGCTGATGAGCTTAGACGTCGTGGTGGAGATGGCGGCGAATATGGTGCTACAACAGGAAGACCAAGACGTATGGGATGGTTCGACTGTGTTGCATCAAGATATGGATGCCGTATTCAGGGAACAACAGATGTTGCTTTTACCGTTCTTGACGTTCTTGGATATCTTGATGAGATACCTGTTTGTGTAGGCTATGAGATTGATGGGGAAGTAACAAAGGAATTCCCTACAACAGGTAAGCTTGAGAAGGCTAAGCCTGTTCTTGAGGTTCTTCCGGGATGGAATTGCGATATCAGAGGAATTAAGACATATGAAGAGCTTCCGGAGAATTGTAGAAAGTACATTGAGTTTGTTGAGGAACAGCTTGGTTTCCCAATTACAATGATTTCAAATGGTCCTGGAAGAAACGATATCATATATAGAAATAAATAATTAATTATAAACATAATAGAACGCTGTAATCATAAGGAGTCATATAAGACGTCTGAATGATTACAGCGTTTTATTATACAAAAATATGCCGCTAAGCATGTGCGCTTGCGATAGGATTAAGCTTTTTTCTAAGCTGCTTTATCACCCAAATATATGCAGGAATCAGGAAAACATCAGCTGCTATCCAGGCAAAAGGATTTGCGAGTGCTACGCAGGTAAAGCCAAAGAATGGCACAAGTACAAAACCTGCAATGCTTCTTGCCAGCATCTCACATATTCCTGCTAGTATGGCAAAGGCAGAATATCCAAGACCTTGTATCATGAACCTGACAATATTTACAAGTGCCAGACATACATAAAATGCACTGTTACCAACTATAAATGTGTAAATATAATGAATCAGCTGTGTTTCTGATTTTTTTACAAATAACAGAGCAAGCTTATTTCCAAATAATAAAATAAAAACAAAGGAAATAATTGCATATATTATACCAAGCTTTATGCATGCCTTAAGACCGGCATCTACTCTGTCAAGACGCTTTGCACCGACATTTTGTCCCCCGTATGTAGCCATAGAAGTTCCCATTGCCTCAAAAGGACAACATACAAACATTGATATCTTAGCACCTGCGGCAACAGCGGCAACATATGTTTCACCCATATCATTGACGGCGGACTGAAGTATTACACTTCCGATGGCTGTTATACTGTATTGAAGCCCCATGGGAACACCTATGCCACATAGCTTAAGACATGCCCTTTTACTAAAATGCCAGTCCTCTTTGCAAAATTCCAGATATTTAAGCTTGTGCATCATATAGAATAAGCATATTATTCCGGATATGCTTTGCGCTATAAGAGTAGCTACTGCTGCACCCTTTACGCCCATTGGAACAACAAGTATAAAATCCAGTATTATATTTATTATTGAAGACAGAACAAGGAAAATAACAGGTGTCAGGCTGTCTCCAAGTGACCTTAGTATTGCTGAGGTCATGTTATATAGAAATATAATCGGTATACCAAGAAAAATAACATGTATATATGAGTATGCATCATTTATTATTCCATCCGGTGTCTTAAGCCAGATGAGAATCCGGTATGTCATAATACAAACAACAGTTGTAAGTACAGCAGAAAAAAGTATTGACATCCATACACAGCTTGTTATGTATTTCTTTAGGCTCTTAAAATCCTTTGCACCAAAGGACTGTGCTACAGGGATTGCAAATCCGTTACATACTCCCATGCAAAAGCCAAGTATCATAAAATTAATACATCCGGTTGAACCTACTGCCGCAAGAGCATCAGTGCCTAGCTTTTGTCCGACAATAATAGAGTCAACCATATTATAGAACTGCTGAAAAAGAAGACCAAACAATAATGGCAGACCAAACTTAAGAATAAGCTTTGTTGGAGAACCGCAGGTTAAATCCTTTGATTCATTAAGTGATAATAATATTTTTTTAATTTTATTCATAGCTATTATTACCTCCGCAAAATAAACCTGAATTGTCACAAGTTGAAGAATACGGCAGGTGTACAAAAAAGTCAATTATGTAAATGGCTTATGTGTGTAGAAAAACATATGATAATTTTGTAGAAAATTATTAATGATATGTTATACTGATATAGATGATTCCGATTAGGGTTTTATATTATTAGATTATATAATTTTATTATGATGAGATAGGAGTGTATTGATGGATAAATATCTTGAGCATACAGTTAAGAAGAGAAAAGCAACACGAGTAGCATATAGGATGGTAGGCTTTGTGTTCATGATTATTGGTGGCCTTCTTATTTGGTGGGCAGTATCAGGGGGAGCAAAGGTAATAAAGGCGGCAATTGCTATCGGAGCAATTGGTTATGGATTTAGCCTTGTAAAATCTTCATTTAGAAAGGCGGCATATGATTCTACATATATATTTGAAGATAATGCTATAAGAATTAAGCAGGCAAAGAGAGAAATAATTGTTCCGTATGAGAAGGTAACAAATATTAATCTTGTTATTCCTGATCCTAATATGCCTTATTATATGCTTAAGATAGATAAAGGTACGGAGAATTTTGTTTTGCCGTTTATGGGAAGACGTGATAAATGTGATGCAATATATGAATTATTATTGAAGAAGGTTGGAATATATGAGGAAGAAGATACTTGCGATACTGAAAAGTAGTAATGATTATGTATCCGGTCAGGAGCTGGCAAGACAGCTTAATGTATCAAGGACTGCCGTTTGGAAGAATATTAAGACACTCCAGTCAGAAGGTTGCCTTATAGAAGCTGTTAATAATAAGGGATATAGGCTTGTGTCTTGTCCTGAAGTCTTAGATGAGTCAGGGATACGTAGTCACCTTACAACAAAATATATTGGAAATAAGATTTTCTGTTATGATGAAACGGATTCCACTAACACAAGAGCGAAGCATGAAGGGGAGTCTGGCGGTGAAAACGGAAGCTTATTTGCAGCAAACCTCCAAACTGCAGGGAAAGGCAGGAGGGGAAGAAGCTGGGTTTCACAAAAGGGAGAAATTGCAGCTGTGTCATTTCTGCTAAGACCTGAGATAGAAATTGAGTGTGTTTCAAGGATTACTCTTGTTGCTGCAGTTGCTGTTGCAAGAGTGCTTGCCAAGCTTGAAGGCCTTAAGCCCCGCATAAAATGGCCAAATGATGTTGTTGTAAATGGAAAGAAAATATGCGGCATACTTACAGAGATGAGCTCTGAGGGTATGGATATTAATTATGTTGTAGTGGGAATAGGAATAAATGATTATAATGAGACATTTCCTGATAACATCGCATATAAAGCAACTTCAATAAAACTTGAAAATGGCAAGGGATATGACAGAGCAATGCTTATTGCAGATCTTGCAAATGAATTTGAACAGCTGTTTGATGAGTTTGTTAATAGAAAAGATTTGAGCTTTCTGCTTGAGGAGTATAATTCCCTGCTTGTTAATAAAGATGAGAAGGTTTATGTAATAAGCGATGATAAGAAGACAGAGTATACTGCAATTGGTCTATCACCAAATGGCGGCCTGCTTGTCAAAAATGAGCTTGGAGAAATAGAAAATATTATTTCAGGTGAGGTATCTGTAAGAGGTATTTATGGATATGTTTAGAAAATAGCAGTAATTTATTAAAAAAATTAAGTTCTTTTCAAAAAAAGTAGAAATGGACTTAAGCTTTTGTTATAATCACTTAGGAAGAAAATCAGATAAAGAATAAAACGGAGGATTAATTATGGCAAAGATTCAGATGACTACACCACTTGTTGAAATGGACGGAGATGAGATGACCAGAATTCTCTGGCAGATAATCAAGGATGAACTTATTTATCCGTTCATCGACCTTAAGTCAGAGTATTATGATCTTGGTCTTGAATATAGAAATGAGACAAATGATCAGGTTACATTTGATTCAGCATATGCAACACAGAAGTACGGAGTTGCTGTTAAGTGTGCAACTATTACACCAAATGCTGCAAGAATGACTGAGTACAACCTGAAGGAGATGTGGAAGAGTCCTAATGGTACAATTAGAGCAATACTTGATGGAACAGTATTTAGAGCGCCTATTGTTGTAAAAGGCATTGAACCATGTGTTAAGAATTGGAAGAAGCCTATTACAATCGCAAGACATGCGTACGGAGATGTATACAAGAACGTTGAGATAGATGTACCTGGTGCCGGTACAGCAGAGCTTATATTTACAGGCGAAGATGGACAGGTAATAAAGGAGACTATTCATAAGTTTGACGGACCTGGTGTTATTCAGGGACAGCATAATGTTGATAAGTCAATTGCTAGCTTTGCAAGAAGCTGCTTTAATTATGCGCTTGATACAAAGCAGACTCTTTGGTTTGCAACAAAGGATACTATTTCAAAGAAATATGATCATACCTTTAAGGATATTTTCCAGGAAATATTCGATGCAGAGTACAAAGAGAAGTTTGACGCAGCAGGAATAGAATATTTCTACACACTTATTGATGACGCAGTAGCACGTGTTATGAAGAGCGAAGGCGGATATATCTGGGCATGTAAGAACTATGATGGTGATGTTATGAGTGATATGATATCTTCTGCATTTGGTTCGCTTGCAATGATGACTTCAGTTCTTGTATCACCTGATGGTAAATATGAGTACGAGGCTGCACATGGTACAGTAATGAGACATTACTATAAGCATCTTGCCGGCGAGGAGACATCAACTAATTCTGTTGCAACAATATTTGCATGGACGGGAGCTCTTAGAAAACGTGGAGAGCTTGATGGTAATAAGGAGCTTATGGAGTTTGCTGATAAGCTTGAGGCTGCAACAATTAAGACTATTGAAGATGGTAAGATGACAAAGGATTTAGCACTTATTACAACTCTTGAAAACCCTGTTGTTCTTAATAGTGAGAATTTCATTAAGGCAATCAGGGAAACACTCGAGGCTTCATTATAAAATTATTAAAAATAAATAAAAAAATGTCACCTTATTCTTTATTAAAGTTAAGGTGGCATTTTTTGTTATATATTGTTGTTTTCTTGATAAAAAGGCTGCTTTATGCTACCATTAGCTTGGGTAATTACCGAATGAAAGGATTAGCGTTGATGAGAGAATACAGCAAATATTCAGTGCTTATGTCTGTTTATAGAAAAGAGAATAGCAGATACTTTAGAGAAAGTATTGAAAGTGTTTTAAACCAGACAGTAGTTACAGATGATTTTGTTATTGTTTGTGATGGACCACTAACTGATGAATTAAATAGCGTTATTTCTGAATATGAAAAGGACAATAGTATATTTAACATAGTAAGACTTAAGGAGAATAAAGGTCTTGGCAAGGCATTAAATGAAGGCCTTAAGCATTGCAGGCATGAGCTTGTTGGACGAATGGATAGCGATGATATATGCATAGCTGACAGATTTGAAAGACAGCTTGAGATATTCTCGCTTATGAATGTAGATATTGTTGGAGGTGCAGTTACGGAGTTTTCCGGTAGCATCGATAATCCGATATCAAACAGAGTGCTTCCTCATAAGCATGATGATATTGTAGCATTTTCAAAGAAAAGAAATCCATTCAATCATCCGTCTGTAATGTTTAGAAAAAGTGTTGTTATGGCAGCAGGCGGGTATAAGGATTTCCCATATTTTGAGGATTATTATCTTTGGGTACGCATGCTTTCAAAGGGAGCGATTGGTTATAATATTGAAGAGCCAATATTATATATGAGAGCCGGAAGCGACATGTATCAAAGGCGTGGAGGCAGGCGGTATGTTAAGCAAATGCTAAGCTACAAGAAAGAGATATATAATATGGGCTATACTACAAGATGGCAGTATTTGCAGTCTACAGTACCTCACGTAGTAGTAGGAATGATGCCTAACAAGCTTAGACAAATATTTTATAAGAAGGTATTAAGAAAATGAATAAGGATTTATTGAGGAAACTCTTCTTTCCATTTTCAATTTTGAATAAGCTTATAAGAAAAGATGAAAAGAGGATTTTTTTCTATTCGAATCTTGGATTTCGTGACAACGTTAGAGCTGTATATGATTATATGATAGATAATGGATATAATGACAGATATCAAATCATATGTGCCATTAATGAATGGGAAGAGTATAGGAAACAGCAGGATGACGATGCGTCACGTCATAAAGGAGTTACATTTGTCAGCCCCAAAAAGGGTATTATTAAATTCCTTAAGGCTAAATATGCTTTTTATAGCTTTGGTAAATATCCAATCAAGCCGTCAAAGAATCAGATTGTTGTCAATTTGTGGCATGGTATGCCGTTAAAGAGAATTGGCAATATGGAAAAGGGCAAGGAGAAAATTGATTATAATTATTTCACATATTTGATTTCGACATCTGATTATTTTACAAATATAATGATGGAGAGCTTTTCATGCAGTAAGGAACAGATATTGATTAATGGAGAACCGCGAAATGATATTATGTTCGTAGAGGATATCGAAATAGATTCAATACTGCGTGAGGGAGCAGATAAGTTTATTTTGTGGCTGCCGACCTATAGAGATTCAACCGAAGGGGGCAGCGAAGCTGCTAATAATGATAGTCCGCTTCATCTGATTGAGGGCGATAAAGGCAATGAAATCGACAGCTTCCTTAGAGCCAATAATATGATACTATTCATAAAGCATCATCCGCTTCAAAGGGAGATGTATAATAGCAGCTTTACTAATATTAGAATACTATCACATAAGGAGTTTCAGGATGCAGGTGGCAGTCTTTATGATTACTTAAGATGCGCTGATGCACTAATTACTGATTACTCTTCAGTATATTTTGATTATATGCTGCTTGACAGGCCTATTGCATTTGTCCTTGATGACATTGATAAGTATGGATCGAATAGAGGCTTTGTGATTGAAAATCCTCTTGATATGATGCCGGGGGCAAATATTCATACTGAGGATGAACTACTTGATTTTATCGTGGCCATATCCGAGGGCAGAGACGAACATAGAGAGTTAAGACATGAGATTAATAATCTCGTTAATAAATATCAGGATGGCAATAGCACAAAGCATTTGCTAGATAGGATTATGAGAAATGAAGGAAAAGCTTAAACAGATATATAGAATGACAAATCCATATTTTTCACACCTTAGAAAGCCCATTGCAAAGGGGACTATTATGTATGAGTCTTTCTTTGGGCAAAGCATTTCCTGTGGACCATATGCTCTGTTTAGAGAGCTTGTAGATAATAAGGATATGTATGGAAGCTTTCATCATGTTTGGTCGGTAGCTGATATAAATACAGGCAGGCGCATACTTGACAAACTTGGAATTGAAGCAGATGTTGAGCTTGTTAAATACAAATCATCATCATATAATAAATATCTTGCAACTAGTGAATATGTGATTAACAATGTTACATTCCCTCAATATTTCAGGAAGAGAGAAGGCCAGATATATATTAATACATGGCATGGAATTCCGTTAAAGAAAATGGGCTATGAAGCAGAAAACGGTATTGTTGATGTGGCAAATACTGTAAGAAATATGCTTCAGGCTGACTATCTTCTTTCGCCAAACAAGCATCATACGAATATGTATAATGAGTCATATAAGCTTAAGGAAATCTATAATGGAGTGATTATTGAGGAAGGACAGGCAAGGTGTGACAGACTGTTTAAGGCAGATAGAAATGATGTTCTTAGCAGAATGAAACAGGAAGGAATTAATATAGCAGAAGAAAAGAAGATTATTCTATATGCACCTACGTGGAGAGGTACTGTATGGGATAATCCGGCAGGTAGTATAGAGGATTATAATAAGCTATATGATTATTTGTCATCGAATATTGACAGCTCACGATATCAGTTGCTTATTAAGCCCCATGTGGCAGTCTATAGGAAATGGGCAGCTGAGGGACTTAATATTGATTATATTGTGCCTCCTACTATTGATACAAATGAGATATTATCGGTAGTCGATGTATTAATATCGGATTATTCAAGTATATTTTATGACTTTATTGTTACGGACAGACCTGTGCTGTTTTATTGTAATGACATTGATGAGTATAACAAATATAGGGGCTTAGATGATATTGAGGATAAGCTTCCGGGACCATTTACTGCTTCATTAGAAGAACTGTGTCGCTGGATTAACAGTATTGAAGATGTATTTTTGTCATATAAGGATAAATATGAACAGATAAAAAAGTGGGCGGCACCATACGAGGATGGCAATTCCTGCAGACGAATACTTGATATAGTGTTTAGCGGGGATAAGGAGCATTCTTTAGGGAAACAGAATGCAGTAAATCATGCTGTAGCTACAAATAAGGAGAAAATTCTATTCTTCCTTGGCTCACTTAGAGCATATGGAATAACATATAGTATGCTGTCACTTCTTAATAACATGGATTATAACAAATATGATGTTACCTTATATATTTATAAGCCTGCAAATGATAGTGACATGCAAAGGCTTATGTCTATACCAAAAGAGGTGCGTGTGATAGTTCATTCTGTGTCTGCAATAGGTTCTATAAAGGATAACATGAGATTCCTTAAGGAGCTTACAGGAGGCTACCGGAATAATAAGGAGTTTCTCTCGTTTATAGGAAGATCGGAATATGTAAGGATGTTTGGACAGACCCGATTTGACTATGTTGTAGATTTTGTGGGCTATTCACCATTGTTCTCAATTGTTGCAGCGAATGCACCGGGGGCAGTTAAGTCTATTTGGCAGCATAATGATATGAAGGCTGATCATGATAAGATAGTAAACGGTAAGCGGCCAAATAAGAAGAGACTTGATGCTGTGTTTGGAACTTACCCTGAGTTTGACAATATTGTTGCCTGTAGCAAAAGTGTAATGGAAGTAAACAAGAGGCAGATTGGTGGAAATGATAACTATCGTTTTGTTCGCAATATGATAGATGTAAAGAGAATCAGAGAATGCCTGAAGGATGATGAAGAAGGTGTTGCTATTGATTCCGGATATATTAATTTTGTTAATATTGGAAGACTGTCAGAGGAAAAAAACCAGCTAGAGCTAATTAAGGCATTTGAAGAGTTTTCAAAGAGTCATAATTATGTAAGGCTATATATCATTGGCGATGGAATACTTAGAGAGTTGCTTGAGGTTTATATCAATGATCATAAGCTGTCTGATAAGGTGATTCTTACAGGAAATGTAGCAAATCCATTTTCAATAATGAATAAGTGTCAATGCTTTGTGCTTCCTTCTTGCCATGAGGGACAACCTATGGTGATACTTGAAGCTAGGACACTCGGGTTGCCTATTATTATGAGTAATTTCTCTACTGCGGCTGATTGTCTTATTGATAATGGACAGATAATATGTGACACAGATAAGGAGTCAATTATTAGGGCGCTTGATACATTTGTCAATAATGGTATAGAATCATACTGTTTTGATGCAGAAGAATATAATAAGATGGCATTATTGGAGTTTGAAAATGCAATAAGATAGATGGGGGATAAAATGTTTGTACTTACAGGTATGTGGTTCTTTTCAAGAACACTTCATTTAAGAATCAGAGGTGACAAGGATATAAAATCACTTGTGCTTCGATATAGAAATAAGTTAAGTGATGATGCGTGCGAATATGAATTTGACATAAAGGGTAATGGTTATGGCAAATGGCATGCAAAGCTGAATTTAGCAGCTATTGATCTAAAGGTAATATATCATGATGTATACGTTATTACAGAAAAGGGCGAGGAACCGGTAGCGGTTGGAAAGCTTCGTAATATGATTAGGTTTCCTTTGTATGACGGTAAATATAGAGACCGCTCCTCGGGAATGTTTATGCATCCTTATATTACGCCTGATTTGGATCTTGCAATCCAATATAGAGAATATACGGAGAATGATACTTTGCTATTTAGGATAGGAGAGGCATTTGTATTATTACTGTATTTCTTTATGAAGAAGAGCTTAAGCAAGAAGAATATTGTTCTTGTGTATGAGAAATTCTGCAAGATGGCAGAGGATAACGGGTATTATTTCTTTAAGTATTGTATGGATAATAAGTTAGATGAGAGTATGGGTGTTAATATGTATTATATTATTGACAGTCATTCGAAGGATATGGTAAATATCCTTCCCTACAGAGATAATACTATTGGATTCATGTCTATTAAGCATAAGCTATATATGCTTGCAGCTAAATGGTTTGTAAGTACTGATACAAGAAAACATATATATGCATGGCGTAGTCGTATGAGTATGCTTGAGCATATGATTAGAAGTAAGCCATTAATGTTTTTGCAACATGGAGTTACTGCGCTTAAGCGAGTTGATTATATATATGGTAAGGGTAACTATGGAGCATGTAATTTGTTTGTAACGACCTCTGATTATGAGAAGAATATCGTAAAAAAGTATTTTGGTTATAACGATAATGAAATAGTGGTTACCGGATTTGCAAGATGGGATGTTCTTTCTGATAAGTCAAGACTTATTATTCCGGGCGGCGTTGATTATAATATGGTGCTTATTATGCCAACCTGGCGAAATTGGCTTGAAGAGGTCGATGGTGAAACCTTTGTTCAAAGCGAGTATTACAATAGATATAGAGAGCTTCTTAGTTCGCCGGAACTGCTTGAATTGCTTGAAAGAAGAAATCTTCAGCTGTGCTTTTATATACATCCTAAGTTTAGAGAATACATTAATGAATTTGATTCAATGGGCAGAAGAGTTAGAATAATTCAATTCGGAGATGAACCATTAAACCAGCTTATTATGAGATGCAAAATGCTTGTTACTGATTATTCATCTGTATCGTGGGACGTATATTATCAACACAAACCTGTAGTATTCTATCAATTTGATCTTGATAAATATCTTGAGGCACAAGGAAGCTATCTTGATATGGAAAGAGAACTCTTTGGTGACAGGGTAGAGGATATGAATTCGCTTATTGATACGATAGACTGGTATGCAGCAGATGGCTTTAGAAACAAGCAAATATATGAAGATATGTATGGAAAATTCTTCAAATATACGGATTCTGATAATTCCAGAAGAATTGCTGAATACTTGCAAAAGAACCTTTGATGTGCTAATATCAAACAGAGTTTATTGAATATGTAGCCACTATTCATATTTAAAATATAACAGTAAATAGGAGAGCAGAACATGACAATTACAGACGAGACAATTGATTATGTAGGTATACTGGCAAAGCTTGAGTTGTCTGATGAAGAGAAGCTTCAGGCTAAGAAGGATATGTCAGATATGCTTGATTATGTTAGTAAGCTTAACGAACTTGATACTGATAATGTTGAAGCGATGAGCCATACATTTCCTTATAATAATGTATTTCGTGAAGATGAGGTTAAAAATGGCGATGATAGAGAAAATCTTCTGAAGAACGCACCTTGTCAGAAGGATGGCTGCTATAAAGTGCCAAAAACATTTGACTAGGAGGTAAGCGCAGATGGATATTATGAGTTTGACTGCTGTTGAGATTGGCAGAAAGATTAAAGCCCGTGAAATAAGCGTTGTTGATGCTACAAAAGCCTGTATAGACAGTATAGAAAAATATGATAAAGAGTATAACTGCTTCGTTTCTGTTGATAAGGAAGCAGCACTTGCTAATGCCGAGCTTGTTCAAAAGAGAATTGATGCAGGTGAGCTTACGGGACCATTAGCCGGTGTTCCAATAGCGATAAAGGATAATATGTGTATGGAGGGGGTACTTACTAGCTGTTCATCAAAGATATTATCAAATTTTGTTCCAACATATTCTTCCGATGCAGTACTTAAGCTTATTGAAGCCGGTGCTGTTATTGTAGGTAAGACAAATATGGATGAATTTGCCATGGGAAGTACAACTGAGACATCATATTATGGTCCTACAAAGAATCCTTGGGATATTAATAAGGTTCCCGGCGGTTCGTCAGGTGGTTCTGCAGCTGCAGTTGCGGCTGAGGAGGTTCCATGTGCACTTGGTTCTGATACAGGAGGTTCAATAAGACAGCCTGCTTCCTTCTGCGGAGTTACAGGAATAAAACCAACCTATGGAAGAGTATCAAGATACGGCCTTATTGCATATGGCTCATCTCTTGATCAGATTGGACCGATTGCTAAGGATGTAACAGATTGTGCTACTTTGTTAGAGATTATTTCACAGTATGATCCAAAGGATTCAACATCAGTTAACAGGGGTGATAATGATTTCACATCAGCACTTGTTGATGATGTGAAGGGTATTAAGATTGGTCTTCCGCGAGATTATTTTACCGAGGGCCTTGATCCACAGATAAAAGAAGCAGTATATAAGGCAGCAGAGGTGTTAAAGAGCAAGGGTGCTATAGTAGAAGAGTTTGATCTTGGTATGGTTGAATATGCTATACCGGCATACTATATTATTGCATCAGCAGAGGCCAGCTCTAATCTTGAAAGATTTGACGGGGTTAAGTATGGCTATAGAACTGAGGAATATACCGATCTTCATAATATGTACAAGAAGAGCCGTTCAGAAGGCTTTGGAACTGAGGTTAAGAGAAGAATTATGCTAGGTTCATTTGTTCTTAGCTCAGGCTATTATGATGCTTACTATGTAAAGGCGCTTAAGACAAAGGCCCTTATTAAACAGGCGTATGACAAAGCGTTTGAGAAATATGATATTATTATGGGACCTGTGGCTCCAACAACAGCGCTTAAGCTTGGCGAGTCGCTTAGTGATCCAATTAAGATGTATTTAGGAGATGTATATACTGTACCGGTAAACCTTGCAGGTCTCCCAGGAATATCTGTTCCTTGCGGATATGATAGTGATGGTATGCCTATTGGTTTGCAGATGGTAGGTAATGCATTTGATGAAAAGACAATTATTCGTGCAGCTTATGCTTATGAACAGACAAGAACATACAGCAGACCTGCCGGTGTAAGTGAAAGGGGGCTGTAGGATATGGGAAAGGCATATGAAACAGTCATTGGACTTGAGGTTCATGTAGAGCTTGCTACAAAGACAAAGATATTCTGCGGCTGTAGTACACAGTTTGGAGGAGAGCCTAATACACACACCTGTCCTGTTTGTACAGGTATGCCCGGATCACTTCCGGTGCTTAATAAGGCAGTAGTTGAAAAGGCTATATCTGTTGGTCTTGCAACAAATTGTGATATTACAAGAAATTGCAAATTTGACAGAAAAAACTATTTCTATCCTGATAATCCTCAGAATTATCAGATATCCCAGCTGTATTATCCTATTTGCCGTAACGGTAAGGTAGAGATTGAGGTTGATGGTAAGAAGAAATATGTAAGAATTCATGAGATTCATATGGAAGAGGATGCAGGTAAGCTTGTGCATGATCCATATACAGATAGCTCACTTGTCGATTTCAACCGTTCAGGTGTGCCACTTATTGAGATAGTATCAGAGCCTGATATGCGTTCGGCTGAGGAGGTTATTGCTTACCTTGAGAAGCTCAGACTTATTATTCAGTATCTGGGCGCGTCTGATTGTAAGCTTAATGAGGGCTCTATGAGAGCTGATGTGAATTTATCAGTACGAGAGGTTGGCAGCGAGGAATTTGGAACACGTACTGAGACAAAGAATCTTAATTCATTTAAAGCTATTGCAAGAGCAATCGAGAATGAGAGAGAACGTCAGATAGATATAATTGAAAGTGGCGGGAAGGTTATTCAGGAAACCAGAAGATGGGATGATAGTAAGGAATATTCATATGCCATGCGTTCAAAAGAAGATGCACAGGATTACAGATATTTCCCTGATCCTGACCTTGTACCGATTAATATCAGTGATGAATGGCTAGAAGAGATTAGAAACAGACAGCCTGAATTCAGAGATGAGAAGAGAGCCAGATATAAAGAGGAATATCAGCTCCCTGAATATGATATAGATATTATTACAAATACAAAAAAGATGGCTGATATATTTGAAGAGATGATTTCTCTTGGAGTACAGCCTAAGAAAGCATCAAACTGGCTTATGGTTGAAACTATGCGTCTTATGAAGGAACATCAGATGGATGCTGATGAAATATCATTTAGTGCAAAGAACCTTGCAACACTTATTAGAATGACTGATGAGAAGAAGATTAATGGAAGTGTTGCTAAAGAAGTATTTGAGAAGATATTCACAGATGATATTGAGCCTGAAGCATATGTCAATGAGCATGGCCTTGCAACTGTAAATGACGAGGGTGCATTAAAACAGGCCTGTGATGAAGCTATTGCTAATAATCCAAAGGCCGTTGATGATTATAAAAACGGTAAAGAAAAAGCACTTGGTGCTTTAGTTGGTCAGGTTATGAAGGCGATGAAAGGAAAGGCAGATCCTGCATCAGTTAATAAGATGCTAAGAGAGCTGCTCTAAATTATTGGTTGTCGGACTTATGTATTGTCTGATTAAGTAAAGGATAGTGTTATGGAAGAAAATAGACCTATAAAAAAGAGGGATACCTACAAGCGACTTATAACATTTTCAGAGGGTATACTTCTTCTTGCTATTGAAGTCTTTATGTATGGTAATATGTGGTATCAGTATTATTCTGATCGTATCGAGCTGCCATTCTTTAGGCGAGGCGATTGGGCGGTTATCGGTATGTATGGAATAATTGTATTTCTGTTTACTAAGCTGTATGGTGGATATAGAGTGGGCTTTTTGCGTCTTATTGACGTTCTGTACTCACAGATAATATCGCTCTTGTGTGCAAATGTTGTTGGCTATGTTCAGCTTTGTATTATTTGTCGTGATTATGTTAATCCTGTAAAGCTGTTAGAGCTTACTGTGGCAGAGCTTGTTGTAATCCTTATTTGGATATTTGCGTGTAGATTCTTATATTCAAAGTTTTATCCGCCGAGACATTTGCTTCTTGTATATGGTTATAAGACGCCTGTTGAATTTATTGATAAGATTAATTCACGTAAGGATAAATATATTATTGCTGACAGAGTTCATGTAAGTGAGGGTGAACAGGTAATCAAAGAGAAGATTCTACAATCTGAAGGTGTAATAATATGTGAGACAAAGGCGTATATCAGAAATGAGCTTGTTAAATATTGCTTTGAGCATTCAGTTCGTTCGTATGTTGTACCTAAGCTTTCTGATATTATTATTCTTGGTGCAGAGCCAATACACTTTTTTGATACGCCACTCCTTCTTTCGAGAAATCAGGGGCTTAATGGTGATGATATGATTTTCAAGAGAATACTTGACCTGGTGTGCGCTATCCTGATGCTTATTATTGCATCACCATTTATGATAATCATAGCAATTTGTATTAAGCTGTATGATGGAGGACCTGTATTTTATAAGCAGGACAGACTTACACTAAATGGTAAGGTGTTCAAGATTATCAAATTCAGAAGCATGAGAATGGACTCTGAGAAGTCAGGGGCGCAGCTTGCAAAGAAGCATGATGACAGAGTAACTCCTGTTGGAAGAGTAATAAGAAAGCTTCATCTAGATGAGCTTCCTCAGATATTTAATATAATTAAGGGCGATATGTCTATGGTTGGTCCTAGACCGGAAAGACCTGAGATAGCTAAGCTTTATAAGGAGACATTTCCTGAATTTGATTATAGACTTAAGATGAAGGCCGGACTTACCGGATATGCTCAGGTGTATGGTAAGTATAATACAACGCCAAGAGATAAGGTTAAGCTTGACCTTACTTATTATGAGCATTATTCAATATGGCTTGATATAAAGCTTATTATGCTTACTGTTAAGATCCTTTTCCAGAAGGAAAACACAGAGGGTATTGATGCAAATCAGACAACTGCAATCAGGGTGGACAAGAAACCACCGGCACCATTACAGAAGAAGCCGGATAACCTTGATGAGTCTGAGGATTCGTTTTACTAGTATATTGTTTGTGTTATTTAGAAAGGAACCAGAATGGAAGCAAAGAAAAAACGGGGCCCGGGAAGACCGACGGATAAGAGAAAGGATACAATTATCAGGCTTCGAACAGATTCAGATACACATAATAAGCTGAATCAATATGCGAAAAAGAAGAAAATGTCGATGTCGCAAATATTACGTGAAGCTATCGATAAGCTGATAGAAGAGGATGAAAAATAATAAAATGGATATACCCTACAGGGTATATCCATTTTTTATTAGTAATGCCTGTGCAGTTTCAATTGAATCAGTGCCGGTAGCATTCTTTATTGGAGCAAACTCCTTCTCTCTTTCTACCTCGAAAGGAAGACATGTATTCATGTATGCTATCATATCAAGTGCCAGCGTTTCGAATTTATAGCCATTTGGTTTGTCAGGCTTAATAAAGGTGCCTTCTTCATCTATATGAGGAATTGCCTTTTCAACAATATGAAGAGGCATCTCTGTGTTCATTATCTTCATAAGCAAATCTACAGGGAATATATAATTAAGTGTTACCCCGTAATTATAGGCATAATCGCCATTCTCATCTAATTCGTTACGCATCTCATCTGATAGCTCATAGTACTCAACTATATATGGTTTACCATTATTAGTACATAGTACACCAACCTTTTCTTCAGGATATGCTTTTTTAACAACTTTACCTCCGGATGCATAGCCTTCAGTAAGTATGGCACCTAAAAAGACTGGGTCGGCAATTCTTTGAAGAACATTGTCTACAGAAAATACGTTGATGTATTTTGTATTAGTATCTAATAGGAGCTGCAGATAGCCTGCCTTGCAAAGAGAAGAGAACCAGCCGCCATTGCCATTAGGTGAAAGACATATCTGTCCCGGCGCTTCAAGGTATATCTTGCCGTTATAATCAACGGAAGGTACCATTTCCTGCTTAAAGAAATGGATATAATCAGGATTGTAACCAAAGTAGTTGTGTTCCTTGAAGAAAGATGCAGTAGCATCGTAGTTCTTGTCATTAGTCATAATGTAGAAATGAATCCAGGTGCCGGATTGTTCTACGACATCAAGAGTGTGCTCAATTAGCAATTGGAATATATACAATTCCTTTGTTCTTCCCACATTGAGTGTACCCTTTGGTCCGTCAAAACCGAGTCTTGTACCCTGGCCTCCGGCAAGAAGCACAAGGGCTAAATCACCGGCTTGTATGGCTTTGATTCCGCGTTCCTCATATTGTTTCTTATTTTGTTCAATTGTATTAAGCTGTAATGCTGATACAGGTCTGATATTGCTTTCTTCTGATTTATGCTTGTTGTATGATTCGATAATAGAAAAATCTAAGCTTTCTATCTGGGAAAGAAGACTATTTTGTTCTTCCTTTGACAATGTATCATAGAATTTTAATACATGGAGCTGGTTGTGCTCCTTAAGTAGCCTGGTAGCTGAGTTGTAATCCATATTCAAACTTATACTCCTATGTTTATTATAGATGTTTATATTTCTTTCTTATTGAAAGAGTGTCCTTAAATACCTTAATAATATCCTTAATTTTGATTCTTCTGCCATTAGCATTGTCATCGCGGCTGTAATTGAGCTCGATTGGTGCCTCAACTATCTTATACCCCTTTTTGCTGGCAGAAAGAAGAATTTCAATGTCAAATGCATAGCCATTCGTGGTAATGGTCTGTGCAATTGGCTTAATCACCTCTGATTTAAATAGTTTTATTCCGGTCTGTGTATCATGAATATTCAACTTAAACAAAAGCTTAAGCATAATATAATAGCCGCGGCTCATTACTCTTCTGATAAGAGGATAATCAAGCTTTGAATCAGGATGTTGCTTAGAGCCTATGACAATATCTGCATTCTCTTTCTTCATTAGCTTCATGAAATTCTTAAGAAGCTTTGGGCTAAGCTCTAAATCTGCATCAAGAAAAGCAATGTATTTGCCATGTGCAGTGGCGATGCCATGTGTAATTGCGTGACCTTTGCCCTGATTCTCCTGATAGCCGTCAGATAATATATGATTATCCTTGACTGCAGCAACAGATATTTCTTCGGCTGTGTTATCAATACTACCGTCATTAACGGCAATGATTTCATAATGCCTTAGAAAAGAAGATAAAACATCGCTTGTAGCAAGTAAATTATTTTGTATGCTATTGCCTTCGTTGTATGCAGGCATAACGACTGAAAGCGTTATGCATTGATTGTTGCCATTCATATTGATCTGCCTCATTACTTTGATATACCTAATATACTTTTAAAAAAATGATGTGTCAACAAAATTATAGTTAATAATTAATCTTAATATTTTATTTAACTTTGGAAATCATGTTGTAAATTAGTATATTTTAATGTATTATGAATTGGTGAAATAATTTAGTATTTTCAATACTGAAAGGATACTTCGATGGATAATAAAGATGCAAGACATAATAAGATTCTCTCTGATATGAGAAATCAGCTATTAAGAAGAAATATTGAGCTTACATCCGATGGCGAAGATGATATAGAAATTCAGCGTGAGATAGATAGAAAGCACGCAGATGAGGTTGAGTCTGTGCTTAATGAGATAGGCGTAGGGGGGATAAACTCCGGCAGAAATACCCGTAATCAAGAATCAGGAAGTAGAATGGCAGAATATGCAGAGGATGATTACGAGGATGATGGATACGATGAATCTGACTATGATCGTGAACGCTACAAGGATAATGATGACGATTATGACGATGCGGCAGATGATGATTATCTAGAAGAAGGCGGAATTCTTGAGATGTTCCTCTCTAAGAAGAATAAGAAAGCTAAGAACACAAAGAATGTAAAGAATTCCGGCAGTGCCAGGAAGACGAAGAAACCAATTAATAGTAGTTCTGATGGTGCTGATAATATAATTGCTGC
This sequence comes from Coprococcus sp., assembly GCA_016296785.1. Taxonomy (GTDB): domain Bacteria; phylum Bacillota; class Clostridia; order Lachnospirales; family Lachnospiraceae; genus Coprococcus. The sequence goes on from JAEDHX010000005.1 coordinate 40,421, forward strand.
GTCTGATGAGAGCTTGGATTCATATTATGGGGCTGAAGATAATGATATGATGAATCAGGAGGAGCTTGAAGAGCTTGAATCTGATATTGACTCAGGAAGATATGATGATATACCGGATGATAATCCTAATTCAGGCATATATGAGGAGCTAGGTGGATTAAGTGCCGAGGATGATTATGATCCGGATGAGGATATCGAGCCTGAACAGGGGCTGTCTGACAGCGAGAGGATGTTTAGAGAGAAGATTCTGGATGAAAAGATGCCTGAGCCGGCAAAGGTATCAGCGAATGTAAAGTGGCTTATAGCATTTGTTATTCTTTTGATCTCCTTTATAGTTGTAACCGTGTTATACCTGACTAATCTTGCTAAGTCAAAATATGGTGAGATAGACGTAACATATATTCACAATGATGAGCTGGTGGTGAATAAGGGAGTTGCAGATAAGGTAAAAGGATACACTACTATTGTATTATATGGTGTTGATTCAAGGGATAGTAATCTTGAGCAGGGAACAAATAGTGATTCAATAATTATTGCGAGTATAAATGACAGCACAAAGGAGATTAAGCTTGTATCTGTATATAGAGATACCCTGCTTGATATTCAGGATGATGCCTTTGATACGCATAAGATTAATTATGCATATCAGATAGGTGGTCCTATTACATCCATGAATTCACTTAATGCTAACCTGGACCTTTATATAACTGATTATATTACTGTTGATTTTGGAGCATTTGCAGAAATAATTGATGCAATTGGTGGTATTGAGATAGAAATACAGGAGAAGGAGATAAACAACCTTAATAAGAATCTGGCTGAGCAGATCAGATTATCAGGAGTATTCTCTGAGGGTATATATGAGCCTGGCTTACAGAAGCTTAATGGACAACAGGCAGTTGCCTATTCGCGTATAAGAAGCACAGATAAGGGTGATATCACAAGAACGCTAAGACAAAGGAATGTACTGCTTAAGGTGTTTGAGAAGGTTACATCTGCAGATGGTGCATTAACAAGTTCTTTGATAGATGTGTCGTTTGGATGTATATCTACCAGTATAACAAAGGATAAGGCTATTGAGTTTGTTACAAATGCAAAGGATTACAAGCTGACTGCTTCAACAGGCTTCCCGTTTGCATACAAGGGAGTAAGCCTCGGAGATAAAGGCAGTGTTCTTGTATCGACCGATTTAGATGCTAATGTAGTGGCTCTTCATAAGTATTTATATGATGATATGGCATATGAGACTACAGATACAGTGAAGAAGATAAGCAGTAAGCTGTCTACTGAGACAGGGGTTTCTTCGACTAAGGTTACAATATCTGAAGATGGCAATAATGAGGGAGTAGCAGATGACGATTCTCCTGATACAATAACGGAGCCACCGGAGGGTATGATTGTTAATGAATAAGCGAATAAAGTAATTGTGATACACAATTTTGGGAAATGCAGATTTTGTTCTGCATTTCCTTTTTTTTATAAAAAAATAATAAAGTGTAAGCAGGGAAAATGGGCAACAAATGAATACAATCATCAGATAACTTAATAAAATGTATATACAACACACTTAATAATATTAAGTTTACAAATTATCAGACAATTTAGCGAAAAAAGTTGTTTACAAACAGTAAAAATGGGTGTATTATACAGAACGAATAAAAAATATACAGGAAAGAGGGAGTAACATGAAGGAGAATTTATTAAGTCCGGAGCAGGGCCTATATGATAAGAGTTTTGAACATGATAACTGCGGTATAGGTGCTGTAGTTAATATTAAAGGTATAAAAACTCACAAGACTGTTAATGATGCACTTAAGATTGTAGAAAATCTAGAGCATAGAGCAGGAAAGGATGCAGAAGGAAAGACCGGAGATGGTGTTGGTATTTTGCTTCAGATCTCCCATAAGTTCTTTTCAAAGGTAGTCAGAGAGTTAGGCTATGACTTGGGAAATGAACGTGAATATGGTGTTGGAATGTTTTTCTTCCCTCAGCAGGAGCTTGCAAGGAAACAGGCTATGAAGATGTTTGAGGTTATTGTAGAGAAGGAAGGACTCGATTTCCTATGCTGGAGAAAGGTTCCTACATCACCACAGATACTTGGCAAGAAGGCTGTTGATGTAATGCCATATATCATGCAGGCATTTATTAAGAAGCCGGCTGATTTGGAGTCAGAGCTTGATTTTGACAGAAAGCTTTATTTTGTAAGAAGAATATTTGAAGAGAGCAATGATGATACATATGTTCCTTCATTATCAAGTAAGACAATTGTATATAAGGGAATGTTTTTGGTTGGAGAGCTCAGGCTTTTTTATAATGATTTGCAGGATACTGATTATGAGTCAGCAATTGGTCTTGTTCATTCGAGATTTTCAACAAATACTACTCCTTCATGGCTTAGAGCGCATCCATACAGATATCTTTGCCATAATGGTGAGATTAATACTATACGAGGCAATGAGGATAAGATGATTGCTCGTGAGGAGACAATGGAATCAACAATTATGCAGGATGAGATGTACAAGGTTATGCCTGTTCTTGATCCGGATGGTTCTGATTCGGCAAGACTTGATAACTGTCTCGAATTCCTATTGTTAAATGGTATGCCATTACCTCTTGCTGTTATGATTACAATTCCTGAGCCTTGGGAGAATGACAGATATATGAGTCAGGAGAAGAAGGATTTCTATCAGTATTATGCTACTATGATGGAGCCTTGGGATGGACCTGCTTCAATTCTTTTTACTGATGGTGATATGATGGGAGCTGTTCTTGATAGAAACGGACTCAGACCATCAAGATATTATATAACAGATGATGATTACCTTATTTTATCATCTGAGGTAGGTGTTCTTGAGGTTGATCCATCAAGGATTGTTTGTAAGGACAGACTTAGACCTGGACGTATGCTTCTTGTTGATACAATAAATGGAAGATTAATCTCAGATGACGAGATTAAGGAGAAGTATGCTCTTGCTAAGCCGTATGGTGAATGGCTTGACAGTAATCTTGTAAAGCTGGAGGAGCTTAAGATACCTAATATTCGTGTCCAGGAATATACAGATGAAGAGAGAGCAAAGCTTCAGAAGGCATTTGGATATACCTTTGAAGACTTTAAGAATACAATACTACCAATGGCTGAGAATGGCTCTGAAGTAATAAATGCTATGGGAACAGATACACCGCTTGCTGTATTATCAAATAACCATAAGCCTTTATTCAATTATTTTAAGCAGTTGTTTGCACAGGTAACAAACCCTCCTATTGATGCAATAAGAGAAGAGATTGTAACCTCTACATCAGTATATCTGGGTAAGGATGGTAATATTCTTGAGGAGAAGCCTGAGAACTGCCATGTGCTTAAGATTAATAATCCTATACTTACTAATACAGATATTCTAAAGATTAAGAATATGAAGGTTGACGGTCTTAAGGTAGCAACTCTTCCTATTTTGTATTACAAGAATACATCTATGGAGAAGGCACTTGACAGATTATTTATTGAGGCTGATAAGCTCTACAGAGATGGTGTAAATATACTTATATTATCAGATAGAGGAGTAGATGAGAATCATGTTGCTATACCTTCGCTCCTTGCTGTATCAGCAATGCAGAAGCATCTCGTAAGAACAAAGAAGAGAACATCAGTAGCTATTATTCTGGAAAGTGCTGATCCGAGAAATGTTCATCATTTTGCAACTCTTCTGGGATATGGTGCATGTGCTGTTAATCCTTATCTTGCAATTGAAACAATTAAACAGATGGTTGACTCGCATTTGTTAAATAAGGACTTTACAGCAGCTGTAAATGATTACAACAGTGCAATATGTCATGGAATAGTAAAGATAGCATCAAAGATGGGTGTTTCAACTATTCAATCATATATGGGATCACAGATATTTGAGTGTATCGGATTGTCAAAAGAAGTAGTTGATAAATACTTTACAAATACAGTAAGTCGTGTTGGTGGTTCGGGAATTGAGGATTTAGAGAAGACTGTTGATGACCTTCACTCATCAGCCTTTGACCCACTAGGACTTGATACAAACCTTGCGTTAAAGAGTATTGGCGTTCATAAATTTAGAAGTGGTAAGGAGGAGCATTTGTATAATCCTCAGACGATACATTTGCTTCAGCAATCCACAAAGCGTGGAGATTATAATATGTTTAAGCAGTATACAGCTGCTTTACATGATGAACAAAAACCATTCCATTTGAGAGGCTTAATGGATTTCAAATATGCTGATAAGCCTATACCACTTGAGGAGGTTGAGCCGGCAGCATCAATTGTCAAGAGATTTAAGACAGGTGCTATGAGTTATGGTTCAATATCACAGGAGGCCCATGAATGCATGGCGATTGCTATGAATGAGCTTGGTGGTAAGTCAAATTCCGGTGAAGGTGGAGAATCAATTGAACGACTCACGATTGGAAAAGATGGTAAGAATAGATGCTCTGCTATTAAACAGGTAGCTTCCGGTAGATTTGGTGTTACATCAAGGTATCTTGTAAGTGCAAAGGAAATTCAGATAAAGATGGCTCAGGGGGCTAAGCCTGGAGAGGGAGGTCATTTGCCTGGTGGTAAGGTATATCCATGGATTGCAAAGACAAGACTTTCAACACCTGGTGTAAGCCTAATATCCCCACCACCTCATCATGATATTTATTCAATTGAGGATTTGGCACAGCTTATATATGATTGTAAGAATGCAAATAGAGACGCAAGAATATCTGTTAAGCTCGTTTCAGAAGCCGGTGTTGGAACAATTGCAGCGGGTGTTGCAAAGGCTGGTGCACAGGTTATTCTTATATCGGGTTATGATGGTGGAACGGGTGCAGCACCTAATAGTTCAATTCATTATGCAGGCCTTCCTTGGGAACTTGGTCTTGCTGAAACGCATCAGACACTTATTATGAATGACTTGAGAAATAAGGTTATTCTTGAGACAGATGGTAAGCTTATGACAGGTAGGGATGTTGCTATAGCAGCTATGCTTGGAGCTGAAGAGTTTGGATTTGCAACTGCTCCTCTTGTAACTATGGGCTGTGTAATGATGAGAGTATGTAATCTTGATACATGTCCTGTCGGTATTGCTACCCAGAATCCTGAGCTTAGAAAGAGATTCAAGGGTAAACCGGAATATGTAAAGAATTTTATGCTTTTTATTGCGGAAGAGCTTCGTGAATATATGAGTAAGCTTGGCGTTCGTACTGTTGATGAGCTTGTTGGACGTTCTGATCTTATCATCAGCAGTGACAGAGCAGACGAGAGAAATGTAATACTTGATAGAATTATTAGCAATCCGTATATCGATATGCCACAGAACAAGGTTAGCTATAAGGATAAAAATGCTTTTGACTTTAAGCTTGAAGAAACTGTTGATATGAAGATTCTTCTTGAGAAGCTTGGACCTTCACTTGTAAAGAAACAGCGAAAGAGTATTGAGATAGATGTGGGAAATACTGATCGTTCAGTAGGAACAATATTTGGTTCAGAGATTACTAAATTATATGGCGAGACATTAGATGAAGACACATATCTTGTAAAATGTAACGGAGCCGGCGGTCAGAGCTTTGGTGCATTTATTCCAAAGGGACTTACACTTGAACTTGTAGGTGACAGTAATGACTACTTTGGAAAAGGCTTGTCAGGAGGTAAGCTTGTTGTATACCCACCACGTTCAGTAACATATAAGCATGAGGATAATATAATTATCGGTAACGTAGCTCTGTATGGTGCAACAAGTGGTAAGGCATTTATTAATGGTGTTGCCGGTGAGAGATTTGCAGTTAGAAATTCCGGTGCAACAGCCGTAGTTGAGGGCGTTGGTGACCATGGCTGTGAATATATGACAGGTGGCAAAGTAGTTGTTCTTGGACGTACCGGTAAGAATTTTGCAGCCGGAATGAGTGGTGGTGTTGCATATGTTCTTGATATGGGTAATGACTTATATAAGAGACTTAATAAGGAAATGATTACTATCGAGTCGTTATCTGATAAATATGAGATTAGTGAGCTTAAGCAGCTTATAATGGAGCATGTTAATTACACGAACTCAGAGATGGGTAAGAGGATACTCGATAATTTCCATGAGTATCTTCCAAAGTTTAAGAAAATAATACCTACAGACTATAAGAAGATGATGAATACTATTGTTGCACTTGAAGAAAAGGGACTTAGTAGCGAGCAGGCAGCGATAGAAGCATTTTACAAGGTTAGGGGCTAAGGAGGTAGAGCTATGGGAAAACCAACCGGATTTTTAGAATATGATAGAAAAACAAGCAAGGAAATAGCTCCGAAGGAGAGAATTAATAATTTTAATGAATTTCATATACCGCTTAGTCCGAATGAACAGAAGTTACAGGCAGCAAGATGTATGGACTGTGGTGTTCCGTTTTGCCAGGCAGGCATGATGATTGGAGGAATGGCTTCCGGCTGTCCTCTTAACAACCTTATTCCTGAGTGGAATGATTTGCTATATAATGACAATCTTGAAAGTGCTTATTTGCGTCTTAGTAAGACAAATAATTTTCCTGAATTTACATGTCGTGTATGTCCGGCTCTTTGCGAGAAAGCCTGTACCTGCAATATTAATGGTGACCCGGTTTCTGTTCGTGAAAATGAAATGGCAATTATTGAGAATGCATATGCGAAGGGATATGTTAATGATAAGCCTCCAAAAGGCCATACTGATAAGAAAATAGCTGTTATTGGCTCCGGCCCATCAGGTCTTGCGGCTGCTGATCAGCTTAATCTAAGAGGACATGATGTTACTGTATATGAGAGAAGTGACAGACCTGGCGGATTGCTTATGTATGGTATTCCTAATATGAAGCTTGAGAAGCATATTATCGATAGAAAGATAGAATATATGAAGAAAAGAGGCATCAAGTTCGTATTAAATACAGAGGTTGGAACCGGCAAGCAGGCGGCAAAGCCTAATTGTGCCAAGGAAGACCCAATGATTGGATATCTTAAGAATAAGGATTTGAAGTATGTTAAGGCGGAGACTCTTCTTGAAGAATATGATGCAGTTATATTAGCTTGTGGTGCATCAAATCCAAGAGATATTAAGGTGCCGGGAAGAGAAGCAAAAGGAATATATTTTGCTGTTGATTTCCTTAAGACAACAACAAAAAGTCTTGTTAATTCAGGATTTAAGGATAATCAGTTTGTTAATTGTAAGGATAAATCAGTTCTTGTAATTGGTGGTGGAGATACAGGAAATGACTGTGTTGGAACTGCCGTGAGAGAGGGTGCATCTAATGTTACGCAGCTCGAGATGATGCCAAAACTGCCTGATGAGAGAACAGAGGATAATCCATGGCCGGAATGGCCAAAGGTCTGCAAGACAGACTATGGTCAGCAAGAGGCAATTGCCGTATATGGTCATGACCCGCGTATATATGAGACAACAGTAAAAGAGTTTGTTAAGGACAAAGCAGGCAACGTTGTCGCTGCAAAGTGTGTTAAGCTTGAATGGACAAAGGATGAACAAACCGGTCGTATGAATATGACTGAGATTCCGGATAGCGAATACACTATCGAATGTGATGTAGTTCTTATTGCTGCCGGCTTTCTTGGCTGTCAGACATATGTTGCAGAAAGCTTTGGCGTAGAACTTAACGAAAGAACAAATGTCAAGACTTCATGTCCATCCACTTACGCAACAAACGTACCTAAGGTATTTGTTGCAGGAGACATGCACAGAGGACAGTCTCTTGTGGTATGGGCAATCAGAGAAGGCCGTGAAGCTTCAATGGCAGTAGACGCCATGCTTCTTGGCTATACCAACCTATAATCTATTAGTCACGTTTGCCACGGGGACAGGTCCCGTGGCAAATTTTTTTTGACGCCCGCAACCTGCCGCCAGAGTATTACGAGCCTTATTCATGACAGTGCTTCGCTTCATAGTGCTATATGTGCCCCCTTCCTACAACATTCGAAAGATTTGTGCAATATCATTATCATGTTGCTTGAATATG
>JAEDHX010000049.1 GCA_016296785.1 Coprococcus sp.
TTTCTTTTCTCTCTCTTCCGGATGCCGTTATGATAAGACCTGTAAGCCTTCCATAGCTGTCATAGGTATATGCTATACTGTCACCATTTTCATAACACTTTGTTTTCAGCTCGCCATAACTGCCGTAAGTATAGTCTGTCTTGCTGTTACCTGTATCTGCACTGATAACCCTTCCATAGCCGTCATAGGTATATGAAACAAGTTCATTTCCGGTTTTTACACCTATGCATCTGTCATTTTCATCATAATTATACTCTGTTTTTGTTCCTGATGCATCCTTTATTTCTACCGGTTTACCATATATATCATATACATACGTTACCCTGCTTCCGTCTGCATATATACATTCTGTAAGCTGCCCCTTCGTACTGTATCTGTATGAAGTCGTATTTCCGTTTGCATCTGCCACGGCAACAAGATTTCCACCTGCATCGTAGGTATAGACTGTACTGTGACCATCCGGCAGTATGACTGATGTAAGCCTGTCCCCTGCGTCATAAATATACTGTGTCTTTCTTCCTATTTCATCTGTTACCGATATCCGGCGTCCCCTGCTGTCATACTCTGCCGTAACGCTGCTTCCGTCTGCAAATGTTTTTTGTATTATGTTACCATTTTTGTCGTATGCATATGTTGTTTTATTTCCGACTGCATCCACCTCACATACCATGCGTGACATCCTGTCATATTCATAGGTTGTGACGTTATTATCGCTGTCTGTCACTGATATGTTTCTATTTAAGCTGTCGTAGGTATATGTGTATACTGCACCTGTTTTTGTTGTATATTTTATTACGTTATAGTTTGCATCATATTCGTATGTGGCTTTATTTCCTCTTGCATCTGTTTCCTGTACAAGATTACCGGCTTTGTCATACTTATATGTGTTCTTTAAGCCGTATATGTTTACAGACTCAGTAAGATTACCTTCTGCGTCATATTTAAACTGTTCACATGTTCCATCAGGATATGTTATCTTTGTCCTGTTTCCCATATCATCATATTCATATGATGTTTTTCTTCCCTGTGAATCAACTGCACTTATAAGCTGTCCTATTTTGTCTCTGTTTAGTATTGTTACAAGCCCATCGTCATCAACAGTCTGTATAAGCTTTCCGCTTTCATCATATACATACTGTATGGTTCTTTCACACTCAACATCATTTACTATGGTATGTATGGTCTTTGTAAGAACATTTCCGGCCTCATCATATGTGTTCTCTGTTATATTGCCTGCAGAATCCCGGATTTCTATGGCGTTTCCGTTATTGTCATATTTCGCGGTAAGTACTGTTCCTATGTCATCTGATATTCCTGTAATATTTCCTTTTCTGTCTATTGTATAGTTTTGTTCATTTCCTTCAGCATCAGTTACCTTTGATAGATTGTTTCTGCTGTCATAGGATAAAAGCACTTCTCCTTCATCTTCCGTCTTTAGCGATACTATCTGACCCATACTGTTATATGAATTAATAATTGTATTGCCATCAGCGTCAGTTACTGATGTTACATTACCTGAATCGTCATATTCATAGGCAGTAATATTACCAAGTGCATCTGTTTTTGTAAGAACATTTCCATGTTCATCATATGTGCTGCAGGTGGTATGTCCCATGGCGTCAGTTATACTTATGACATTTCCGAAATCATCGTATATATATCTGCTTACATTTCCAAGCCGGTCTGTTACAAGCTCTTCTCTTCCGTCTATATCATGTATATATGCCGTCTCATTTCCGGCTGCATCTATTACCTTAATCAGTCTTCCTTCATCATCATATATATTCTTTGATACTGTAACTCCCCTGGCATCTGTTATTTCTATAAGATTATGGTCGTCATAAGCAAATGTTGTCTGAATTCCGGCTGCATCCGTTACTTTTACGAGATCTCCGTTTCCATCATATGTGTACTCCGTCTTACTACCATCATCTGATATAACCTTAATAATTCTGCCTTCTTCATCCCTTATAAACTCTACGCTGTTTCCGTCGCCACAGCTTATTCCGTTTTCATCAAAGGTAATTTTATTACCGTTTGTGTCTGTTATGCTTAAAAGTCCTTTTTCAACGTGAAATATGTATTCTGTTCCATTCTGTTTGGTCAGCTTATACATCACAGGATTTGATACTTCATACTCCTCATCATACAGTTCTTCTCCATTAAATAGGAGCTCACTTGCATGATCTAATGCTTCTAGCTTCGATGTCCCACCATTTATTGGCTCAAACTCATAGGAAAACTCATAACTTGTAAGCGGATATAGTACCTTGCTTGCCGGATTTGTTTTTACCTTGAACTTATCTGTCTTTCCATCTCCCCAGTTTATTGTTACTATATGTGCCCTATACTCTTTCATAATATAGGTTCGCATGTTGTAGGCTCCGCTTATCTCTGCCTGATACCAGTTCTCCCCAAGCACTCCGCTAGTTTCTATTGTTGCTCCTGCAGTTGACATCTTCCAGCCATATCCAAAGTCTCCCTGCTCATATCTGTCCCTGCTGTCATAACTTCGTAATACGGCAAATGATACACCCGATACTTTTTTCTCTATATCTCTAAAAGCTATAGAGTAATTACCTACTTTCATCCTTCCTTCAACTGATATCACTATTTCATCAGAAACACCCGTATTGCCTTTATAGGCAGTAAGTCTAAGCTTATAAAGGCCATTGTTCATCATTGTTGTATCAAGTTCTCCCAGATTACCATGATGTACTGATGTTGTGCTTTTGTTAATAACCGTATAGCTGTCACTTTTTATTGGCGCATATGCAAGTTCATATCCGGTAAATCCCTTTCCGCCTGCAATACCCTTCACGCTTAGCGGTGCGGTTATGCTTTCTCCATCATTCGGAGTTTCAATATAAGCAGTAAGTTCTATCTTTTCATCTTCAGGGTCCGGCTCTGTAATTGGCTCCTGCTCTGTTGTCGGTTCCTGCTCTGTTGTCGGTTCCTGCTCTGTTGTTGGCTCCTGCTCTGTTGTCGGCTCCTGCTCTGTTGTCGGCTCCTGCTCTGTTGTCGGCTCCTGCTCTGTTGTCGGCTCCTGTTTTGAAGCGGCATTTATTGTCATGTTTAGAATTTTTTCGTTTCCCGAACCATCTTTTGCTACCGCTTCTATTTCATATCTACCCTCATGCATAAGCACAAGTTCTGCTATATTTTCTTCATTTATATCAAGCTTATTTCCATCTGCAAAAAGTTCTGTATACACTTCCCCGCTATTATCTGAAGCTATTATTTTAAGATGTATGGTATCAGATGTCCAAAACTCTTCTTCCAAAACCTCTACATCCAGCTCAGGCGGTATTATGTCAGCTTCATAAGGCATTTCCTCTATATAGAAATTTTTGTCCTTTTCGGCCTCATTTCCTGCCATATCTGTTGCTATAACACTTATGGTACATGTCTTTTTCTCATCAGCTTTAATATAAATACAATCATCGTTATCAGGATTTACCGGTATACCATCCATGAATACATTAATGCTGCTTAACGGACTATCATCTTTTACATTTATTTTTACCTTAATATCTTCTTCACCTATATAGGCACTGTCTCTTTCGGAACCTATTATTATTACAGGTATGGTCTTGTCTACAACCATTATATATTCCTTGGTATCATATCCTCCATTTGGTTCCTCTCCCGTTATAGTAATTGTATATTCTCCTTCTTCTGAAGGTGCTTTTAATGTAAATAAACCACTGCTGTCAGCAACTGTTTCACTTCCATCTATATAAATCCTGTATGTCAATGACTCTGTATTATTTTCATTATTTATCTGTATCTCGTCCTCATATCCCGGCTTAACATATGGAGGAATGGATGCACTTATCTTTACATCACGCGGAGTACGGTCCGGTTTGCCGCCTCCTATAAGCTCTAAATCCTCGTCTCTTCCTTCAATTTCAAAAATACTTCCCGAAAGCGCTATATTATCTGCCACTATTCTTCCTTGAAGCACTGTCTTATATGTATTAAATGCTGCCTTTCCTTCCGGTGCATATACAATACCTGAAAGATTTATGTTGGTACCATTTATTGTTATATTTCCTTTTTTTGAATATAGTACAATTCTTCCGGGGCTGTTTATATTACATACATTGTATGTTATATCTCCTTCCGCTATAACATAGCAATCTCCGGAAAAGCCGGTTTCACTTATATCTACCGAACCATCACTATATATTGTTTTTTGAATTACTGTGCTATCCGTAACATGTAAAACCCCATTTGCATCATAGAAAGCTCCGTCTCCGCTATCTTCTCCGAATGCAGGCAGTTCTCCCGCCTTTTTTATAATACCCTCACCAAGGTCTGGCATCTCCACCGCCTCTATGTATTCGTTTTTTTCTCCTGTTGAAATCTGCCACCCTGAAATATTTGTGGTTCCTACAGAATTAATTCTTCCATCTATATATAGTTCCGATATCCCTGCGTTTATATTTCTTCCTGAATATATATCACCTGTTATTTTGCACTTCCAGCCATATAGTCCCAAATCCAGAGTATTGCTTCCTGAGTATAATGTATATGGTAATTCTATATGGTTTTTTTCAAGTGCAGGTACATATAAACTTCTTGATACAACCTTTTCATAACCATCTTTTGCCGTAAGTCTTACTTTATACTGATACTGCCTTTTTTCATATGAAGGCTCTATGTTTACCTTCCATGATGCCTCCTGTATTTCATTTGGCTTTAGTGTACCAAATACATTGGTTCCTTCACTATTATCCGCCAGACTCAATCCTCCCGGAAGCTCTATACTTACTTTTACGTCCTCTGCATCCATATCACTTATGTTTTGAATATATGCAGAAATATCAATAGGATTAGGGCTGTAACTGTCTCCGTCTGTTTCAACTTCTTTATCTGAATATACACTTAATGCCAGTGGAAGTGTTAAATCTTCCGTAAATTCACTTAATCCGTAGTATGTTACATACTCCCTTTTCTCTCCCGGCGAAAGCGTCTTCTCATACCATGTTACAGTAACTGCACTGTCTACAATATATGTTCCTTCCGAAACCGGTGCCTCCCATAATACGCTTGATACCTTTCTCCAATTAAAAAACTGAACTTTATCCGGTTTCAAGTATTCTCCGTTATAGAATCTGCCTTGTGCAATCACATTTGGATTTACAAGTTTGTCAAAGCTCTGGTAGTACTTCGGAATCTCATCTCCGGTAAATTCCATCTCCGTTGTTATGCTCCCATATCCGGGAACTCTAAAAGGCGCACTGTCATTATCCCCAAGCATTGTATCAAGCATTATCCTAACGCCAACATTTTTTTCTTTTTCACTTGTATTTTCCAGGGTATATTTTATTTCGACACAGTCATCTCTTCCAGTTGTTGCATTTTCTATTATTGACAGCTTCTGTTCAATCTTTATATCTTCTATTTCACTAACACTTGTAATACTTGCTTCTTCTTCTGATATTATGCAACTATTACCCCCGTATAAATATGTATTTCCATCTACAACTACTGTCGTTTTAGATGTAGAACCTCCCGGAAATCCATATAGCATAGGTTTGTTGTCATCGCTGTCTTTTTCAGGGTCTCCTCCTGTTGTTCCAACTGTTATTTTGTTGGAATCTACAGAACCTAATTTTATATATTTATTGTATATACTTTGCCCTTCCTTTGTTACACGCTTTTCCGAAGCCTCTGTCACCTCATTCACATCTGTTTCCTCTGCCCTGCTTATAATCAGGTCACGCGGAATAAGCGTTAATATTAATGACAGAGCTGTTATTATTGCTATAATTGTCCTTATTCTTTTTAATTCTCTTTTCACTGAATTTTTTATTAGTTTGTTTTTCATTTGTTTCCCCCTTATTATTTTAAACATGAACCACTCTGTTACAGCTGAAAAAACTATATCACATATTTTTAACAACTCTTCAAATTATTTTTAAGCGGTCAGTTTTCGGGGTTAAGCGGTAAAATTACATAAAAAAATGCGGTAACATATTGATTTTACATATGTTACCGCATATATTATATTATACTTTTTTACCGTATAGCATCCTTCATACTCTTAACATATTCCTTTATGTAAGGAACACAATCGCTGCCATACTTTGCACATAGCTTTACAATTGCAGAGCCTACAATTACGCCATCAGAAGTATCAGCCATCTGCTTTGCCTGCTCAGGCGTAGATATTCCAAAGCCTACGGCGCAAGGTATGTCCTTTACCTTCTTAACAAGCTCCACCATTCCCTTAATGTCGGTTGTAATCTTAGCTCTTGTACCTGTAACTCCAAGAGAAGATACACAATAAACAAATCCATTTGCCTCTTTTGCAATCATACTTACTCTCTCATGAGAAGTAGGAGCGATAAGGGATATAAGATCTATATCATATTTTTTACAGATACCATCAAATTCATCCTTCTCCTCAAAAGGTATATCAGGAAGTATAAGTCCGTCTATTCCTATTTCCTTACAGATACTTATAAACTTCTCTGAGCCATAAGAAAATACAACGTTTGCGTAGGTCATAAATACCATAGGAACGCTTACCTTTTTTCTGAGTCTTCTTACTAAATCAAATACTTTATCTGTTGTAACACCACCTGACAGGGCTCTGATATTTGCCTCCTGAATAACAGGTCCTTCAGCTGTCGGGTCAGAAAATGGTATTCCAAGCTCTATGAGGTCAGCGCCTGCTTCTACCATTGCATATACTATCTCTTCTGTTACTTCAAGTGATGGGTCACCACATGTAATAAATGGAATAAATGCTTTACCATTTTCAAATGCCTTTGATATATTACTCATAAAGATCCTCCCCTCTGTATCTTGCTATAGCAGCTACGTCCTTATCTCCGCGTCCTGAAATATTTATTACAATAATCTTATCCTTATCAAGTGTCGGTGCCAGCTTAATTGCATGGGCAACAGCATGGGCACTCTCAATTGCAGGAATTATTCCTTCTATACATGACAGATACTCAAATGCATCAACTGCCTCATCATCAGTAACTGCAACATATTCAGCACGGCCTATGTCATGAAGATATGCATGCTCCGGTCCTATTCCGGGATAATCAAGACCTGCTGAGATTGAATATACAGGTGCTATCTGTCCAAATTCATCCTGACAGAAATATGATTTCATTCCATGGAATATACCAACTCTTCCTGTATTTAGAGTTGCTGCTGTTTCAAATGTATCAATACCTCTGCCTGCTGCCTCACATCCTATTAATCTTACTTCCTTATCAGGAATAAAGTTGTAGAATGCTCCAATCGCATTAGAACCTCCACCAACGCATGCCATTACAACATCAGGAAGTCTTCCTTCCTTCTCCATAATCTGGGTCTTGATTTCTCTGCTTATTACAGCCTGAAAATCTCTTACTATCTCAGGAAATGGATATGGACCCATAACTGAACCGAGAACATAATGTGTATCATCAATACGGTTTGTCCACTCTCTAAATGTCTCAGATACGGCATCCTTAAGTGTTGCTGTTCCTGTTTCAACTGCATGAACCTTAGCACCAAGAAGCTTCATTCTATATACATTAAGGGCCTGTCTTATTGTGTCTTCCTTACCCATAAATATCTCGCATTCCATACCCATCATTGCGGCAACCGTAGCTGTTGCAACACCATGCTGGCCTGCTCCTGTCTCTGCTATTACTCTTGTCTTACCCATACGCTTAGCAAGAAGCATCTGACCAATTACATTATTAATCTTGTGGGAGCCTGTGTGGTTTAAATCCTCTCTTTTAAGATAAATCTTTGCACCGCCAAGGTCCTTTGTCATTCGCTCTGCATAGTAGAGTCTGCTTGGTCTTCCTGCATATTCATTATAAAGCTCTGTAAGTTCCCTGTTAAACTCAGGGTCATCCTTATACTTTTTATATGCCTCCTCAAGCTCAAACATTGCATTCATTAATGTTTCCGGTATATATTGTCCACCGTATAATCCAAAACGTCCTTTAGACATTTTCTCATCCTCCTCTAAAACCTATTCTCCTCTAAGCTCCTTAAGCATTTCCTTTTTATCAGCAGCTCTCATAAATGTTTCGCCAATTAATACGGCATCTGTCCCATTGTCTTTAAGTCTCGCTATATCTTCAGCCGTCTTAATTCCGCTTTCAGAAACATATAGTATATTTACATCTGATATAAGATTTCTTAATCTGATACTGTTCATTATGTCCACTGTAAAATCCTTAAGATTACGGTTATTAACACCTATTATTCTTGCACCTGCTGAAAGAGCCATATTTACCTCAGCTTCATCATGTGCTTCTACAAGAGCTGATAAGCCAAGCTCATCACATATACTGATACAGCTTCTCATAAATTCTACATCATGTAAAGCACATATAAGAAGTATTGCATCTGCTCCAATAACCTTAGCCTGATATATCTGGTATATATCAATTGTAAAATCCTTCCTGAGTATCGGAATATTAACAGCATCCCTTATCTCCTGCAAATACCTGTCTGCACCTAGAAAATACTTCTGCTCTGTAAGCACCGAAAGGCAATCAGCACCTGCAAGCTCATATTCCTTTGCAATATCTACATAAGGAAAATCCTCTGCAATTACACCCTTTGACGGGGAAGCTTTCTTGACCTCACATATAAAGGAAATACCATCTTTCTTAAGTGCCTTTTCAAATGCAAATTCAGGAAGCCTGCCCTTCGTGGCATATGCCTTCTCTTTCATTTCTTCAAGAGGTATTTTCTTCTTATCCTCTTCTACATGAATTCTTTTATCAGTTGCTATTTTCTTTAAAATATCTTCTGCCATAATATCTATCGGAAGCTATTGTTACTCCTCTTTTCTCCTCCTGTTCAATTATCAGCTAACAATTCTTTTATGCCACATTTGTAAGTTCAACAAATTTATTAAGAACCTCCATTGCCTTACCGCTATCTATCATTTCAGCAGCTATGGCAACCGCATCCTTTATTGTATCAGCTTTTCCTGCTATGTAAATACATGCTGCCGCATTCATTATAACAGCATTTCTCTTAGCACCCTGATCCTTACCGCTCAATATATCCCTTGTAATAGCTGCATTTTCATCAGGATTACCACCAACAAGTTCTTCCTTACTGCACTTATCAAATCCAAAATCCTCAGGATTAATTGTATAGCTGCTTAGTTCTCCATTCTTTATTTCACATACGGTTGTTGGAGCGCAAAGAGATATCTCGTCAAGGCAATCTTGTCCATAAACAACCATTCCCCTTTCAACGCCGAGTCCTGATAATACCTGTGCCATAGGCATTACAAGCTCCTCTTTATATACACCAAGCACCTGCATTTTAGCGCATGCCGGATTAGTAAGAGGTCCTAATATATTAAATATAGTAGGAATTCCAAGTGTCTTTCTTACAGGTGCAACATACTTCATTGCATTATGATATACCTGTGCAAACATAAAGCTCATGTTACAGTCCTTTAATACCTCGCCCATCTTTGAAGGCTCAATTGTAATATTTACTCCCAGTGATTCAAGCACATCTGCTGCACCACTCTTACTTGACACACTTCTGTTTCCATGCTTGGCAATAGGAACACCTGCAGCTGCTGCCACAATTCCACTTGTAGTTGAAATGTTAAAGGAATTAGCACAGTCTCCTCCTGTTCCAACTATCTCAAGTACATCTACGCCGTCATGTGGGAGCTTCTTAGCATGACCTCTCATGCTCTGTGCGCTTCCTGTTATTTCATCAATTGTCTCTCCCTTCATATGAAGTGCTGTAAGATATCCCGATATTACAACATCAGATACCTCTCCGTTAAATATTTCGTCCATACATGTGTATGCCTCGTCATATGTAAGATTTTCTCCGTTTGCTACTTTCTTTATTGCCTCTGTAATCATATTTGTTTACCTCCTGTTTCTACTTTCCAAGAAAATTTCTAAGTATTATTTTTCCATCAGGTGTAAGTATTGATTCCGGATGGAACTGAACTCCGTATATCTCATAATCCCTATGCTTTACTGCCATTATTTCGCCATCTTCAGTTTCAGCTGTAACTTCTAAGCATTCAGAAAAATTCTCTTCATCAGCTGCCAGAGAATGATATCTTGCAACCTCTATTTTCTTTAGCAGACCCTTGAATAATCTACAGCTGTTGTCAACCCTTGCAACCGACATCTTGCCATGCATTAGCTGCTTTGCATATGTGATTCTTGCTCCAAACACTTCACATATTGCCTGATGCCCAAGACATACTCCAAGTATTGGTACCTTTCCCGCAAAATATTTTATTGCTTCTTCGCACATTCCCGCATCAGACGGTCTGCCGGGTCCCGGTGATATTATTATGTGGTCAGGCTTCATAGCCTCTATTTCTTCACATGTATATTCATCATTTCTGATAACCTTTATATCCGTGTCAATCATTCCCACAAGCTGATATAGATTGTAGGAAAAGCTATCGTAATTAT
Source organism: Coprococcus sp. (assembly GCA_016296785.1). GTDB lineage: Bacteria > Bacillota > Clostridia > Lachnospirales > Lachnospiraceae > Coprococcus. Next base: position 10,446 of record JAEDHX010000049.1, read on the forward strand.
CTATTAATATTGTCATATATCTGCCAACTCCTTTTTGATGTTCTTCTGCCTACAGCTCTTTGCTTGTTTCAAGTGCCATTGTTACAGCTTTTGCTTTATTAATACATTCAATAAACTCATTTTCAGGTACGCTGTCTGCAACAATTCCTGCTCCCGACCTGACAAAGACTTTATTTCCTTTCTTATATGCTATTCTTATGGCAATACATGTATCCATATTTCCGGTGAAGTCTATATATCCAATTGCACCTCCATATATTCCTCTTTTGTTATTCTCAAGTTCATTTATTATCTCACAGGCTCTAAGCTTTGGTGCTCCTGATAAAGTGCCTGCCGGTAGCACTGCATCTATTGCTGAGAGCTCATCATATTTATCATCTATCTCTCCGCGAACAGTTGAGCCTATATGCATTACGTGTGAGTACCTTTGAATGCCCATATATTTTTCTACTTCAACAGTGCCAAATTTACTAATCTTTCCAAGGTCATTTCTTCCCAAATCAACAAGCATGTTATGCTCGGCAAGCTCTTTCTCATCTGACATAAGTCCCACCTCAAGCATCATGTCCTCTTCCTTTGTTGCACCCCTTGGTCTTGTTCCTGCAAGAGGAAATGTATGAAGTATCCCATCCTCAAGCTTTACAAGTGTTTCCGGAGACGCTCCGGCAACCTCTATTGTATCTCCGCTAAAATAAAACATATATGGGGAAGGATTAGTGCTTCTAAGTACTCTGTAGGTATTAAATAACGAACCCTCCATCTCTGCCTCTAATCGGTTTGACAAAACAACCTGAAATATATCGCCTTCATATATATAATGCTTTGCCTTCTCAACCATATTACAATACTGTTCTTTATCAAATAATGGTTTGAAATCAGACTTTAGAATAGCCTTTGGAATAGGTTTCTCGCATTTACTTAAGATAAGCTGTTTCATTTCCTCAATATCCTTAAGCGCCTTTTCATATCCCTTTTTCACATCTGATGTGTCTGCATTTGCAATAAGTATGAGCTTTGATTTGAAGTTATCAAATGCTATTACCTTATCAAAAAGCATTAAATCCAAATCCTGGAAGCCCTCATCATCTTCAGCATCAAGAACAAGCTTTTTCTCACTGTATTTCACATAGTCATATGAAAAATATCCTACAAAACCTCCGGTAAATGACGGAAGACCTTTTATCTTCGGGCTTTTGTAATCCTTAAGAATATCTCTTATGAATTCTTCAGGATGAATACCTTCAGCTTGCTTTATAAGATTTCCATCAACATCCTTTAACTCAATTATTCCATTCATACAGGTAACATCGTAAGAAGGATTATAACCAAGAAATGTATATCTTCCCCAAAGCTCCTGATTCTCCACGCTTTCTAATATGTAGCAATGTTCATTTGCTGCTTTTAGCTTTCTAAGTAAATTAATTGGTGTAATGATATCAGATAACATCTCATCACATACAGGAACCATCTTGTATCCTGCTTTTGCATAGCTTTCTACTTCCTCTAATGTAGTTTTAACCATTCTTTTAATGCTCCTTTCTTAAAAATAAAAAAGACACCTGCCGGAGTAATTTTTTGTAAAAAAAAACTCATCCTAAATCTAATTAGGACAAGAAATAAAACTCCTGCGGTGCCACCTAAATTCATCAAAGCTGATGCACTCAACCATATACTATCATATATGTACCTTCTGTAACGGTAGGTCTCCGTCTCCCCTACTAGGCAATAGCTCTTCGGTTCGCCCTCACAAGTCCATTCATTGATAGTTCCATCGCTACAATCTCACCACCTGTAGCTCTCTGTACATGTTCGTTACCAACTACTCCTCTTGTTCATCGGTTTAAATATGTATGGATAAATAATGAACCTATTTATTTTTTTTGTCAAGAAATTATTTTAATATTTATTAATAGCTGTTTTTATAGATTGACACTTATCCTTCATAATTCTATAATGAGCATGAATTTGAACATAGTAATTTTATCAACGGAGGTTATTATTTGGATTGCTTATCCAAATAATTATTATATGGTTTTTTCAAGCTTAACATTTTTATTTTTGTTTTTACCTATAGTTATAATCATATATTACATTGTGCCAAAACCGCTTAAGAATCTGTTTATCCTTGTCAGCGGTCTTTTCTTTTATGCATGGGGCGAGCCTATCTATGTTTTTGTTATGATTGCCTCCACCATGATTGATTATTTTGCAGGCCTTATAATATATAGGTTTAATAAAACTCCTGCCATGAGAAAGGCGGCACTTATAGTTTCTATAGTAATGAACCTGTCTCTGCTTGGATTTTTTAAATACAGCAACTTCATAATAGATAATATTAATAATATTTTTGGAACTTCATATGGTGCAGTAACAAGTCTGCTCCCAATTGGTATCAGCTTTTTCACCTTCCAGTCTATGTCTTATACAATTGATTTGTATCGTGGCGAAATAGATATCCAGAAGAATCCGATTACCTTTGCTGCTTTTGTTACACTGTTTCCTCAGATAGTTGCAGGTCCTATTGTCAGATATAGGGATGTGGAAAAAGAACTAAATGAGCGTGTAATTAATATAGATACCATATGGGAAGGTATTCTCCAATTTGTTACAGGTCTTGGCAAGAAGGTTCTTATTGCAAATAATATCGGTACACTCTGGGACACAGTAAAAGCAATGAATATCGAAGCTGTACCTGTCGCAACAGCATGGCTTGGTATTATCGCATATACACTTCAGATTTATTTCGATTTCTCGGGATATTCTGATATGGCTATCGGCATGGGCAAAATATTAGGCTTTCATTTTCCTAAAAACTTTGATTACCCATATGAATCAAAGAGTATTACTGAATTCTGGCGCAGATGGCATATGACCTTGTCTGAATGGTTTAAAAGCTATGTGTACTTCCCGCTTGGCGGAAGCAGAAAGGGCTTTTCAAGAACAATATTAAACATTGCCATCGTATGGCTTCTTACAGGAATATGGCATGGCGCAAGCTGGAACTTCATTGTATGGGGCAGCTTATATGGCGTTATTATAATAATAGAAAAAATAGTATTAACAGTATTAAAAAACAAAGGAAAAGAAAATATCCTGACACGTATTCCGGGTATTATAAAGCATCTTTATGCTATGATACTTGTTTCTCTTGGATGGGTATTATTTGATACTGATAACCTTAATATTGCATTTTCATATATAAAGAAAATGTTCAGCTTAGGTGACATCCTCACAGACAGTCACACAATATACCTTCTTATGAACTATGGTCTTCTTCTTGTTATTGCAATAATAGGCTGCACAAGCCTTTTGAAAAAGCTTGCTGACAAATTTAAAAAGAAGCTTCCTTCATTTGCAGGTACGATGTCGATTGTATATATGACAGCCGTTTTTCTGCTGTCTGTTGCATATCTTGTTGATGCAAGCTACAACCCTTTTCTTTACTTTAACTTTTAGACAAATTATTTGTGATTCTTTTATATGGAGAAATGTATGTATAAGAAAATAGGAATAATAATATTTATGCTTTTACTAATATGCCTTCCGGTACTTACTTTTATTTGTATGCCGAAGGAAAAAAAACCATTTTCAGAAAATGAGAATAAATATATGAAGGAATTCCCTGAAATAAGCTTATCTTCAATCAAAGAAGAAAGGTTTATGAATGACTTTGATGTTTGGTTTTCAGACAGATTTTTTGGCAGGGAGACATTTATATCTGCTAAGAACAAATCCGAGCAGGCACTTGGCAAAACTGAAACAGCAACAGTCTATACATCAGATAATAGAATGCTTCAGATTCTCTCTGAATATGAAGATATTGGGGCAAGCTATGATGAAGGAACAGTTAGTGCAAATCTTTCCGTCATTAATGAATTTGCAAAAGACCATCCTGATGTTCCTGTTTATTTCATGCTATGTCCAACCTCAGCAGGAATATATGGCAATCTTATCAGCCCTACGGTAGCAAATGTTGCCATTGACCAGAAAGCCATGATAGATGACTGCTATAATGAGCTTAACGGAGTTACGGGAATTAATGTATATGACGACCTTTCTGCCTCTAAGGATAAGTATATTTATTATAGAACCGATCATCATTGGAGCTCTCTTGGGGCATATACTGCTTATAGCTCAGCAGGCAAGCTGCTTGGATACAAACCATATTCTCTTGAAGCATATGATATAACAAAAGGAAGCGACAGCTTTCAGGGAACTCTGTTTTCCAAAACTCTTGACCAGTCCGTATCAAAGGACTGCATAGATATGTATTCTTTAAAGGATGCAAATAATGACATAAAGCTTACTGCATCAGATGGAATAAGCAGCACGGAATATGACTCCATTTTCTTTACTGAATATCTGTCTGTTAAGGATAAGTATGCTACCTTCACAGGATTAAACTGCGCTGTAACTGACATTGTTACAGGCTCAGGAACAGGCAAGTCCCTTCTCCTTATTAAGGATAGCTATGCAAATTCCATGATACAGTTCCTTGTAGGCAACTACGACAGAATTACTATGCTTGATATGAGATATATAAACCAGAACTATGCCAATCTTGTGAATCCAAATGATTACGATCAGGTTCTGTTTTTATATAATTGCATTACTTTTTCTGAGGATGATAATCTGATAAAAATGAGCGTATTTAAAAATCAGGGATAAAGCTTTCTAAGGCCGTATCACCTTCCTGAATAAAACCATTTTCCACACCCAGACTTATGGCATAATCTACCAGCTCATCATATTCGCTATCAGGCAGCTTATTAGCAAGCTCCGGGTAATCCTTCTCAATACCCGGCATCGGAGTATACTGGTTCATTATGCTTATATATATTTTATCACCATATTGCTCGTTCAGATATTTTATAACATTTTTTGAATCGGCTATCTGACCGGGCAATTGCAAATGGCGTACTATTACACCTCTTTTCATAATTCCCCTGTCATCAAAGCATATTTTATCACCACCGCATTGGCGGACCATTTCTCCAATTGCTGCTTTAGCTATATCCGGATAATCGTATGCCTTGCTATATCTTTGCGCCAGCTCATGACTCATATATTTGAAATCAGGAAGATATATATCAATATTCCCTTCTAGCTTCTCTAATACTGAAACCTTCTCATAACCACTGCAATTATAGACAAAAGGAAGATCAAAGCCCTTCTTTTTTGCCAGCTCGATAGCTGCTATTATCTGAGGGACATAGTGGTCAGGTGTAATAAGATTTATATT
>JAEDHX010000110.1 GCA_016296785.1 Coprococcus sp.
TTATTTTTAAATAAGAAATAGCTTAACTAAACGTTATTGGACCTGTCCCCATGGCTAATTCGGGACCTGTCCCCATGGCTAAAATTATTCTACGTTTTTGAGGGCTTCATCCATTGGGATGTGTTTAATCTTTCTTACCTGGAAAATAGCCACAACAGCATAGCATGCTATTGATAAAACAAACATCCAAACGTATGTAAGCGGGCTAATCCACATAATAAGCCAGCCATTTACGAAATCCTTCATAATCGTATAGTACAAATAGCCTATTACTATTCTTGATACAAATATACCAATTATCGTAGAAATAATAACCATTATCGTAGTTGAATAAACATAGAGTCTGTTAATCTCCTTGTTCTCATATCCAAGAATCTTAACCATTGAAACAGGCACTGTATTTTTTTCAATTACAAGCTTAGTAAGCAGGTATACAAGAAGCGTAAACATGATTAGCGCAAATACGTTAAACATATAGAACAGCTTACCAATCGATCTGTCAAGCTGGCTTGATACTTTTGTAAGATCATCCTTAGTAATTACAGAACCGACATATTCCTTATTGATATCATTTAGTTCATGGTCAGAAAAATAGCCTGTAAAATAGTTTTCATCAATATCAAATGTTTCCCTGAAATCATCTTCACTCATGAATACTGATAATGTTGCCGGATATGTAATAATATCAGATACAGTGAAGCTGTAATCTGCATCCTCGTACTTCTTACTCAGCTTTATCGTATCACCCTTTTTAAGCTTATACTTCTGTGCATATCCATCTGAGATATATACACCTTCAGAAGGAAGCTTGTGGTCAAAATAGCTACTGTTATCATTTATTCCAAATACCGTAATCTCTTCATCTCCATCTGATATCTTAAGTTCAGTTGCAAGGTATTTCTCAGCATTTTCATCTTCCGTTGCAACAGGCATTTTCAAAACATACTGATAATTAGCAATCATGCTCTTATATATATCCTGCTCAAAATGATCTATCAGCGGAGTCATCATAAGACCAAACAGAAGCAAAACATCAGCAAAGCATATACCAATAAAAAGCATTAAATAGTTTGGCATGTTTTGCAGAATTACTCTAATTCTAAATCTTGTAAAGAATTTGAAATGTGGAAGCTTAACTGCTTTCTTTCTCTTTGTTCCTGACAAATCTCTGCGAATAAATCTAAGTGGCGAAAGTCTTAGCTTTCTGCTTGTAATAATCACATTTATTAATGCCATAATAACAAGCGGAACTGCTGTTGTAAGTATAAATGCATATGCATTCCATCGTGTTTTATATGTTGTAAGGCTGTAGCTGCCATAATACATATTAGCCGCCACATTTTTAAATACCGTATATCCTAGAGCATTTCCAATTAGAGAAGCAACGAGCGTTACTATAACCGGAAGCATAACATAATGAATGAGCATCTCCATTCTTGTGTAGCCTGATGCCCTAAGTGTTCCAATTGTTGCTGCCTCTTTAGAAATCGTATTGCTTATTGTAACAGAAAATACAAAAGAGAGTATAGCAATAATGATGTACATAAGTGTTACCATCATTGAGCGGTCCTTTCCTATATCTTCACCTGCGAAGTTTATCGCCTGATTAGCATATTCCGGAACATATGAAACAGGCTTACTATACTGAAGTATTACATCAAGAATCTCATTTGCCTTATCATTTTCTTCTGTCTCATTTGCAGGTTCAAAATCATTATATGTAAATGCATATTGATTATGAAGGTTACTCTTATCAAGGCTGTCAAAGCATGCATCATTAATAATTGCAACACCAAACATTGCCGCATCAAACATGGTATCTGTATTATTTTCAAACATTGCACTATAGTCACTTAATGCAACAAAGCCTGTTATCTTATAATCGCAATCTCCAACATGTATAATGTCGCCTATATAAAGTTTATTAGTTTTAGCATACATTCTGTCTATGGCAATTTCATCTTCTGAAGCAGGAAGCTGACCTTCCATAATGCATACCTTATTTACTTCATCTCTATCCTTGAATAATCGAAGTATGCTGCCAGCTTCATTTGCCTTATTTCCTGTTACCTTCTCATTATAGTAGCTTAAATCATAAATGCTAAGCTTTTCTGCTTCAAGTGCTTCCATTAACTCATCTGATATTGCAGCATCAAGTTCAAAATGACCATCTTCAATATTATACTCCTCAAAGTTTTCATCGAATGTCTTGCCCATGCTGCCTGAAGCAATAAGAAAGCCGGAAATAAAGCCTATTGATAATGTCATAAATAGAAATATTACAATATATTTTCCTATATCACTTTTTAATTCTCTGAATAATCGTTTTCTTAAAGGATTTCTCATACATATCTCCTTACCAATCAAGTTCCTCTGCAGATATCTTATTCTCATTTATAATGTTGTGGCGAATCTGTCCGTCTCTAAGCTTAATAATTCTGTCCGCCATATTCTTTATGGCATCATTATGTGTAACCATAATAATAGTACTGCCATATTTCCTGTTGACTTCTTCAATCAGGCTAAGTATTTCCTTTGATGTCTTATAGTCAAGCGCTCCGGTTGGTTCATCACAAAGAAGAATGTCAGGATTCTTGACAATAGCTCTTCCTATAGAAGTTCTCTGCTGCTGTCCTCCTGACAACTGGTTAGGAAGCTTATGTCTGTGTTCATATAATCCAAGTGTCTTAAGTAAATCATCAATATCAAGTGGCGAATCGCTTAAATAAGCCCCGACCTCAATATTCTCTTTAACATTAAGATTAGGAATAAGATTATACATCTGAAATACATATCCAAGATGCTTCCTCCTGTATGTAGTTAACTGTTTCTCGTTCATATCGGCTGTTTTCTCACCGTTTATTGATATGTACCCTGAGTCTGCATTATCTATACCGCCAATAATATTCAGTAGTGTTGACTTACCTGAACCGGAAGGGCCAAGCAAAACACAAAACTCGCCTTTGTTAACAGTAAAATCAATGCCCTTTAAAACACAGGTTTTGTTTTCTCCTATCCCAAAGCTCTTCCTCAAATCCGCTATCTCCAAAAATGCTTTATTCTCCATAATAGTCCTCCCTTACACAAAAATCTGCTCATCTTTTCATTCTTTCATTCTCTCATTTGAATTGTTGTTCATATATTAAACTATGCTTATCCATATGTCAACCCCTAAAATGAAATTTTGCCACGGTTTGCCACGGGGACAGGTCCCGTGGCTAATTTTCACTGCCATAAACAGAACTTCGGAGGGCATGGTATGGTTGTTTTAAGGATAGTAAAATCGTTGGCACTTAACGAATGGCGGCAACATTAGTTGACGTCATGAGTTTAGTACCATTACGTATTTTACTAAGCGCAAGCGTTCCGAAAAACAACTATACTATACCCTCCGAAGTTCGTCCGGTATATTTTTTGCCACGGGACCTGTCCCAATAACGTTTAGTTAAGCTATTTCTTATTTAAAA
>JAEDHX010000111.1 GCA_016296785.1 Coprococcus sp.
CTACACCTCGCAATCCATGAACTGCATTGATTGCATGGAATATAGCATAATATGCTCTATTATTGGCACCCTTATACGAATCAGCATCTCTTAATATTTTTGCAGATTTCAAATCTTCCTTTGCTGCTTCAATACGATATAAAACCAAGTCCCTTTGCGTTCCCACATCATTAGGCCGCATATAGAGTCACCCCATCTCTATTGACATTAGCATAGAACGGATAATTCTCAACCCACTTCTGATAATGCTCTTCACTTTTCGCAATTGGCTTGATATCCATATCATGGTCCATATTAAAATCAAACGTCATATCCGAAAGCTGGTGTCTATATCCTTTAATATCCATGTCTGATAAATCCAACAAAATCATAACATCCACGTCAGAATCCGAATTGTAATCGCCTCTAGCGTAAGAACCATATAAAATTATTTGACGCAAATGAGAACCATATATTGCACGTACATTTGAAACATATTGTTGCATCAATTCCTGCATTGTTTGTGGCATATAAACACCTCCAATCTTGTAATTATCTTATACTTAATTATATATTTATATACCACAATCTGCAAGGGAATAATCATTACCTCAATATTACATGCTTCTCAAGAGCCTCTTTCGTAACCTCAGGATTTGCTTCAGCATAGATGTTCATGGTTGTACTGACATCTGCATGTCCCATGACTTCTTGAATTACTTTTACGTTTGTTTCATTTTCGCAGAATCTTGAAGCAAATGTGTGTCTAAAAATATGACATGAGAATCTCGGTATCATTACCGGTTCCCTCTTCTCCTTCTTAGCCGCAACCTCTTCCTCTGCATTGTGTGCATCAACGATTCTTTTAATAGCTCGATTCACTGCCTGCGGGTTATGTGGATTGCCAAATCTATTTGTAAAAATGAAATTGGTCATTCCATCAATATTCGCAATACAGAAACCTTCCTCTTCCTGGCGTTCATATTCAGACTTCAAAGCCTCATATACAGGTTTCATCATCGGAATGGTTCTTACACCTGCTTTGTATAATAGGAAATTCGAAGGAATTTCCTATTATACAAAATAAGGCTGCCCTATAGACAGCCTTATTCCATATTAGTTGTTAAATACTAATCAGTTAAGAACAGGATAAGAAAACAACTATTTCACAGTCACCTTAATCTTTGCATAAGCTCCGCTATATGCTGTTACATAGATATAACAGGTTCCCTTTGATATAGCTATAATCTTTCCTTTTGAGTTAACCGTTGCAATCTTCTTGTTAGAACTTGTGTAACGGAATCCTCTCATATGAAATACCGGTTTTCTGCCGGATATCTCATAGTATGCCTGAACCTTTATAGTCTTCGTCTGATTCTTTCTAATCGTTATCTTGTCAGGCACCTTGACCTTCTTGACATTAGTGTACTTACCGCCTCTTACCGTAGCATGTGACCATACAGACTTCTTAATATAATAACGCTTACCATTTACTTTCTTAAATGCTTTAATGTAGTATCTTATTTTTGCGCCCGGCTTCTTATTCTTATCAGTCCACATTGTTGTCTTGCCGCTATTGATAACCTTAACTACCTTAGCCTTCTTTGGGTCAGTTCCGCATTTGGCACCATATATCACATATCCGTCAGCTCCCGGAATCTTATTCCATGAAAGATTGATATTCTTCTTAGCTGTAGAAAGCTTAAGTCTGAGCTCTGACTTCTCCCATGGAATCGGATTAGCGACCTTCTTGGTATTTGTATATGTTGTTCCTTTATATGTTGCTTTTGCAGTATATGTTGTATACTTCAGACTTTCAACAGCAGTAACAGTACACTTAAGTACCTTCTTTGCATCACAACGTGAACAGCCCAAGGTTACAGTTGCTGTAACTGTCTTTCCAATATTCCAGGTAAAGGTTCCCTTGCTATTCTTGAAGTCATGACCATTAACCTTATCTACCGGAACAATCTCCTTACCTGCTTCAAGAGCATTGAGCGCTTTCCTGTCAGCATACTTTTTTCCACCGTCAGGACAATTCTCATCTGTACATACATAATGTAGGATATTGCCTTCTGTAATACATGTTGGTGTCTTTGCAGCAACCTTGGTAAGCTTATGCGCAATTATCACTGAATCAATCTCAGCTGACATCTCGCTAACAGTTATAGTATAGCTTCCGTCTGAATTTGCTACCGACCTAACCTCACTACATCCATATACAGGAACACTGCTATCTGCAAGCTTATTTCTAAGGCAATCATAACCATTTATCTGTAATGTTCCTATTGCATTATATCCTTCTGTACCATCAAGACTTACTGTAAAGGTTAACGAACCGCCATCACGAATCTCCGTTTCCGGTGTTGTATTATCCGGGTTACGTACAACTCCTGATATTCTGTATCCGGTATCATCTGTTGGTATTACATAACCTTCATATGTTGCATATGTTACTCTTACATCGATATTCTTATCAAGACTATCAATTGTAAGTACTTCTGTCATACTATCAGTTAAAGCAACACCATTTATTGTCCATCCACAAACCATCATTCCATCTGCAGGTGTGGCTGTAAATACTAATTTGCTTCCGCCTCCTACAGGTGCTGAATATCCATCAGCAATCACAAGGTTGGAACCATCTGCTGTAACATCAAGTGTACCACCCTCTGGGTTTTCTACACCGTAAGAAACATCATATAATGTTGCAACTACAAATACTACCTCAACCTTATGCTCTTCCTTGATATCTGAAAGAGTAAATGTCTTATTATCACTGCTTACGCCATCTGTAGCTACCTTGCCATCTACTATCCACTGGTAAATCTCATGATAGTCTTCTGCCTCAGCAGTAAATGTTAATGAAGTGCCGTATTTCGCAGTATAGTTCAATGAATAATCTCCGGCAACTGACACCTTGCCCTTTCCGGTTACTTCTGCTGTTACAGCATAAGAATCAGGAATAAGTACAACTGATACCTCAGTAGCTTCGCATACAGTTACCTGGTATGTATTGCTCTGGCTGTCAATCTCTTCTCCGTTTACAAACCACTTACCTACCATGTAACCTGAATCAGGAGTAACAACAAATGTAACCACTGTATTACCATCGACCAAATCACCACTTGAAACTGCGCCAGCTGAGGTTCTGGCACTTATAGTACCATTTTCGCTTGGCTGAATATATGTGACCTCATAAGGTGCATTCTTGCATACTGCCTTAATATCATAAGCACTTACTGCAGGATTGCTTATAGCTCCGTTAGGAACTGTAAATACAAATGTGTTCTTATCTTCAGAAGTGTCTTCTGCCTTAACACCATTTACCGTCCAATAGTCAACAATCTTTCCTGCTGCAGGAGTAGCAGTAAATGTTACATCTTCTCCACCACGAATATCTGCATTATCACCATCATAGTTCTCAGCTGTTACCGTTCCGCCAACACCGCTCCAGGAAACACTGT
>JAEDHX010000050.1 GCA_016296785.1 Coprococcus sp.
AACTAATAAAACTGTTGTTTTGGGTGTAACCGGTAGTATCGCTGCATACAAGATGGCAAATGTTGCAAATATGCTGGTAAAAAAGCATGCGGATGTTCATGTAATAATGACAAATAATGCTACCAATTTTATTAATCCAATAACCTTTGAGACATTAACAGGCAATAAATGTCTTGTTGATACCTTTGACAGGAATTTTGAGTTTAATGTTGAACATGTTGCACTTGCTAAAAGGGCTGATATATTCATGGTTGCTCCGGCATCAGCTAATGTTATCGGTAAGATTGCAAATGGAATAGCTGATGATATGCTTACAACAACCATTATGCCTGCAAAATGTCCTAAGATAATTGTGCCTGCAATGAATACAGGTATGTTTGAGAATCCAATTGTTCAGGATAATTTAGAGAAGCTTGCTCGCTTTGGTTATGAGATTACACCTCCTGCTGAGGGATATCTTGCCTGTGGTGATACCGGCAAGGGTAAGCTTCCTGCTGAAGAGCTTCTTGTTTCATATATTATGAAGCATATAGCATGTGAAAAGGATATGGCCGGACTTAATGTTCTTGTAACTGCAGGGGCAACAAGAGAAGCAATCGATCCTGTCAGATTTATTACAAATCATTCTACAGGTAAGATGGGCTATGCAATTGCAAAACAGGCAATGCTTCGTGGAGCAAATGTAACTCTTGTAACAGGAAAAACGGAAATAGCGCCGCCTGATTTTGTTAATGTAGTTAACATAACATCCGCGCAGGATATGTATGATGCTGTAGTATCTGAAAGCAGAAAACAGGATATAATAATAAAGGCAGCAGCAGTGGCTGATTACAGACCTTCAGAGGTTGCAGATAATAAGATAAAGAAAAAAGATGGTGATATGAGTATCCCTCTTACAAGAACAAAGGATATTCTTGCTTATCTTGGAAATCAAAAGGAAGAAGAAAAGCTTGATAACCAGATTATTTGCGGTTTTTCTATGGAGACACAGAACCTTACCACGAACTCAAGAGAGAAGCTCATAAAGAAAAAGGTTGATGTTATTGTTGCTAATAATCTTAAAGAACAAGGTGCAGGCTTTGGTGTTGATACTAATGTAATTACGCTTATTTCTAAGGATGATGTGTGCGAATTACCTATGATGAGTAAGGACGAATGTGCCGACAGAATTCTTACTTATATAATGGACATGAAGAAATCATAATTATCTGTAATTTGCAAATAAGAAATAGGAGAAATTAATCTTGATTGTAAAGAATAAAGAGAGGCTGAGAACAATTTGTTTTCTGCTTTTCATAATATATATAATTGCTATTGTGTATTTTCTGATATTCAGTGATATGTTTGGAAGAGCACATTATGATGTCAGACGATACAATCTTGTTCCGTTTACTGAGATAAAGAGATTTATCATATATCGAGGCGGAGCAATAGAGAATATTAGCTTTATGCTTAATATTGTGGGCAATGTCGTTGCATTTATTCCATTTGGAATGCTGATAAGGTGGGCGAGAAATAAGAAGACAAACGCGTTAGTTGCATTATTATACTCGTTATCATTTACATTGCTAATTGAAACTATTCAGTACATAACCAAGCTTGGTGTGTTTGATGTTGATGATATAATCATGAATACATTAGGCGGAATGATTGGTTATTTATTTTATTATATAACGGCTAGGATATATAGGAGAAAGCATGCGAAAGAATAGAAGCTTTAAGGTAGCACCCTTTGACAGTTCTACTGATACTATAATTTCATATTTCCTTGGAGGATTTAGTATTATTTTTATAATATTATCCATAATAAAGTCGATTGTATCTAAGGGGCATGTTGAGAGAGTATATGGCGTTCTTCTTGCGTCTTCATTTGTTATGTCCATTACCGGAATAGTATTTGGGATTATTGGATATAAGGCGGAAGAGGGAAGTATGTTTGGTAAACGTATATCAATCGTCATAAGTGCTGTTGCATTTGTAATATCAGGTATATTCCTGTTAAAAGGGATGTAGAAGGAGAGGAATCGATGGATGAACGTTTAGAACAACAGATTGATTTTATTCGTGAGATTGACAAGGCTAAATCAATATGGCGTCAGACATATATATCAGATGGAACAAGACGTGAAAATGATGCAGAGCACTCGTGGCATATGGCTGTTATGGCATTTCTTCTTTCAGAGCATGCAAATAGTGATATTGATGTCCTTAAAACAATAAAGATGATTCTTATCCATGATATTGTTGAGATAGATGCAGGTGATACATATGCTTATGATGAGAAAGCACACGAAACAAAGAAGGAAAGAGAGTGTGCTGCAGCAGACAGACTATTTGGGATTCTTCCGAAAGACCAGGGGGAATTACTCCTTTCGCTTTGGGATGAATTCGAGGCAAATGAAACACCTGAGGCACGTTTTGCCCATTCTCTTGATAATCTCCAACCGATTTTGCTTAATGATGCATCAGATGGTCTTGCATGGAGAGAGCATGGCGTTCATTCCTCACAGATATACAAGAGAAATGAGATTACAGAGCTTGGCTCAAAGACTTTATGGAATTATGTTGATGGCTTAATTAAGAAAAATATGGATACTGGAAATATAATACGAGGTTAACATAATGAATTATTATAAGGATTTTATAATGGAATATGAAGATATAGAAGAGCGTTATGAATTAATGCTTGAGAGAATCAGACAGATTAAGAACGAAGAGCTTGTTCCGGATTTTGTTCGTTATTATTTTGTATCTACTGCAGAATTCATTGAAATGATTGATGAAGTTGTGCAGGCTGTAAAATCAGATAAGCTGTCCGAAATGACACAGGATGAGCTTGCAGATATAAATTGCAGATTATATAAGGATATAATAGGTGATGCATATAAGAATAGCTATGCAAATTATGAGTATTCATATAGCAAGATGAAATCATATAATGATCAAGCTGATAAACAGGATAATGCACCGGATAATGTACAGGATAATGCACAGGATATTGTACAAGTAGATAATGAAATTCTCGAGATTTCACAGCTGTTAACCTTCTTATATAACGAAATAAGAGGCATGATTGCTTATGCATTTGAAGGAAGAATAGTTGACATAACTTTGTTTGCAGAGCTCTTTGTTGAGATATATTTACTTTGCCACGAGAAGGTATCGGCTAAGGCTATAAAGGAAGCCATTTATTATTTTGAAAATGATTATGCAGAATATTTCATGGGTTATCGTATAAAGCAGCAGCTTGAACCTGAATTATCATTTGCAACTGATATCATTATGAATAGTGATTTGAATGATTTGTCATATCTTTATCAATATGGTGAGTATATAGGTGTTAATGAGATAAAAACAGCCAAATTCCTGAACTCGCTGCCACAAGAAGAAATTGATAAGATGGCAGCTACGTATACAGAGGGATTTAGAAGAGGCTTTATTGCTGCGCGTATTGATATGAGCAGTAAGAAAACTGTTAATATCAGGTATTCAATCGGTCAGGAGAGAATTGTTAGAGCTGCGATATTACAGTTTAAGGATATGGGACTTATGCCGCTTTGCTTCAGATATGCGGTTAACAGAATAAACAGAAGACTTATTCACAGAATAGGATATGTTTCAACATCTCCTAATAAGCAGCTAGATTACGATCATCGTATGGATGAAGCCTTGTTTTTAGACAAGAAGCTGATAGAAAGAAAACTTGAGATTCTTAAGCAGATATATAAGAACCATGAGTATTTAGCATCAGTATATGCAGGACCTGCCTGTATCGATATATTTGGAGAAACACCGTTTGAGCCGGCTGCATCTTCATTTGCACCTGTTTTATCAAAAAAACAGCAGGAGATAACAGTTTCTTATTCTAATGCAAGTGCGCAGATTGTGAATGATTATATTCCAAGAGATAAATACAGCTTTACCATTATAGCTTATCCTGTACCTGAGATAGGAGATAACTTTGAGGAGATTTTTAGTGAGACTGTAAAGATTAATACTTTAGATAATGATTTGTACAGAAATATTCAGCAGTCAATTATTGACGAGCTTGATAAGGCATGTAAGGTTCGTGTTGTTGGAAGGGGAGATAATAAAACAGACATAACTGTAATGATGCATAGATTAGATAATCCTGAATCAGAAACAAACTTTGAGAATTGTGTTGCTGACGTTAATATTCCGGTAGGAGAGGTATTTACTTCACCACAGCTTACAGGGACAGAGGGTGTTCTTAATGTAAGCGAGGTATATCTTGATGACCTTAAGTATGTTGATTTGAAGCTGACCTTTAAGGATGGCAGGGTTTCGGATTATACATGCAGTAATTTTGAAAATGAAGAAGATAATATCAATTATATTAAAGAGAATCTTCTTATGGGAAGAGATACTCTTCCTATTGGAGAATTTGCAATAGGAACAAATACGACTGCATATGTAATTGCAAATAAATATAATATTGTATATAAGCTTCCTATTCTTATAGTTGAGAAGATGGGACCTCATTTTGCTGTTGGTGATACCTGTTACAGTATGAGTGAAGAGAACAGATTGTATAATCCTGATGGCAAGGAAATAGTAGCTAAGGATAATGAATGTTCACGCCTTAGAGATGAAGATATGTCAAAGGCATATTTCAATTGCCATACTGATATTACAATTCCATATGATGAAATAGGCGGAATCTATTCAATTCATCATGATGGCACAGAAGTTCCAATAATTATTGATGGAAGATTTGTGCTTGCCGGAACAGAGAAGCTAAATGAACCATTTGAGAATATTTCAGAATAAAAAGACTAAACAATAATAATATATAGAAATACAAAAAAGAGACTTTCAAAACAATACTTTTGCAGATAGTATTGTATGATAGTCTCTTTTTTATAGGGTATAAATGTTATTTTATTACTGACATACGTTTGTAACGCTTGTTGGAATAGAGTGAGTTATCAGCCTGAGACAGAAGATCTTCAATCTTAGTTTCCATACCGCATACAAACTCTGACACACCAACACTCATTTCAATGAAATATGGCTTGCCGCAATTATCATTAAGTTCATCAGAGAGCTCATTAATTCTGTCCTGAACATATGTAATAAACTCAGTATCATCAACAAAGGCGAAGCAGACAAATTCGTCGCCGCCGATTCTGCCGATGATATCATCAGCACGGAAGCTGTTTGACAGGATATTTGCAATATTGCGAAGTGCAAAGTCACCATCCTTATGACCGAATTTATCATTTACAACCTTTAATGAATCCATGTCGGCAAATAAGAGCATAGCCTTTCTGTCTCTGTTTGATGGCATGTTAATAAGAAATTCAACCTTCTCCATAAAACCACGCCTGTTATTGACACCTGTTAATTCATCTGAAGTTGACAGGTGGTTTAATAACTCATTTTTTTCATGAATCTCATTAAGAGACATCTTTAGCTGCTCTTGAATAGTAGTTTGTTCATCAAGCAAATCCATGTATTTGAGGGATGCACCAAGCTGAAGACTGGTTGCATATATATGCTTAAAATTTGATACATTAGTATTACAAATAAACAGACCATGATGCTGTTCATATGTAAATATAGGAACAATTATTGATGTGAAACGTTCCGGATAATATGTATACTCATTATCAAATATTTCAGAAGAAGAGATGCGTCTTGCTTCTCCCTGTAATACACCCTTACCGTTAGCATTGCTATATGCCTGAAGGAAGAGAGTATTAGGAATAAGCCAGCTGCCATCCTCGTTTATCTGGATATTATCATCATATGTGTATATATAGCTGGCATCAAAGCCAAGCTTTATAAGCTTGTTTAAGATAAGAGAATATGTCTTATCAATATCACGGCCATAAGTAAGAGTGTCTCTGGTTATATAGATTGAAGACCATGAATTCATCTTATTATCATTAATCTCTGTATATAATGTAGACGAAAAGTATAAGGAGATAGTACTTGAAATATATGAATATAACTGGTTATACTCAAGCAGCTTCTCTGGATTTGTCTCAATTATTCTAAATAATGATGTGAGCTTCTTGAAAACATAAGAAATCTTTGGTACAGAGAAAAATGATGTAACCTCAGAGTGTAAAAGCTCATTTACATTATCAATGATTCTTGCTCTTGGATAATCTACTGGGTCAGGAAGCGTAGCAATAGCAGATATATCTTCAAATATTGGATTAATCTTCTCGTAAACCATATCTGCATAGAAGGAGTCCTTAATATCACTCAAAAGAACTCTGTCTAGTGCCTCGACAATTTCGCTTGCAGGAAGATATGGAATAGACTTTATCTTGGCAAATGCAACCTCTTCATTACTATAATGATCACAGTTACATGATTGTCTTTGGATAAAGCGTGATTCAAAGACAAGTGAATCTACGTTCCCTGTTGTACATAGTGATACAGCAGAGTAGATTGATTTGTAACCAAGATCACATGAGTTAGAATTCACAGTTGAAAGTGGTGGGTCAAGAATAACACTAGCGGGAGAATCATCAAAACCAATTACACTAATTTCCTCACCTATCTTGATTCCTCTGCGCTTAAGCTCGGTATAACCACCAATAGCCATCTGGTCATTAGCAAATACAATGGCATCCGCATCAGGATTATTATCAAGAAGTGTTGAAACGATATCAGTAGTATATTCTGACATGTCACCATAAACAATCATGTTATCGTCTATAGGCAAGTTGTTCTCATTCATTACGCGACGATATATATCAAGACGCTGCATAGCGTCAGCATTAGTAGTTCTGCCGCTGACAAAGCATATATGTTTTCTATTATGCTCGGTAATAAGGTGATTAATTGCAGTCTCAAGTCCTTTAGTACTGTCGGTACGAAGACAAGGGTATCCCGGAATCTCTGTATCAAGAGTAATAATTGGAATATCCTTGAAGTTTGATAAGAAATCAGACAGGTTCTGCTGGGATAAGAAAGGTGCAATTACACCAACAATAATAATGATGGCATCTAAGGAATCCTTATTAGCATAGTAATATATGGAGTTGTACTGGTAATCATAAAGCTGGTTTTCCGGATCGTTAAATGATGAATTCAAAAACATTCCCGGGAAGATTATCAGATTGATATCGAGCTCTTTAGCAGCATGCTCAGCACCCTTGCATATCTCGTAAGCATATTCATTATCAAGATGGCCTGTAAAAATACCTATATTTAATCTGTTATTTGTCATATATTACTCCTATATATTGATCCTAATAAAACTAGATAGTGATTAACAAAAAATATAAACAATTATAGCATATTCTGTATTCATTATCAAATTAATATTATAAAGATTATGCTATAAAGTTATAAAGATTATGCTACAAAGATTATTTACAATTTACAAGCTTTACAAAGTCCTGCTAATAACTTATAATTTACACGAATGAGAAATTAAACATTACCTAGGAGGATATAAAAGTGGATTATAAAAATGCCGGTGTAGATATTGAAGCAGGATATAAGTCAGTTGAGCTTATGAAAGAAGATGTTAAGAAGACCATGCGCGAAGAGGTTCTTGGTGGCCTTGGTGGTTTTTCAGGAGCATTTTCTTTAAAGAAGATAAAGGATATGGAAGAGCCTGTATTATTATCAGGAACTGACGGTTGCGGTACAAAGGTTAAACTTGCATTTATCATGGATAAGCATGATACAATAGGTATTGATGCTGTAGCAATGTGTGTAAATGATATTGCTTGTGCCGGTGGAGAACCATTATTCTTCCTTGACTATATTGCATGTGGTAAGAACTATCCTGAGAAGATTGCAACTATCGTTAGTGGTGTTGCAAATGGATGTATTCAGTCGGAAGCAGCACTTATTGGCGGTGAGACAGCTGAGCATCCGGGATTAATGCCTGAGGATGAATATGATCTTGCCGGTTTCGCAGTTGGTGTTGTTGAGAAGAAGGATTTAATTACCGGACAGGATATTAAGGCAGGAGATGTACTTATTGGTATGGCGTCAAGTGGTGTTCATAGTAACGGCTTTTCACTTGTTCGTAAAGTATTTGAGATGACAAAGGAATCACTTGACACATATTATGATGAACTTGGAACAACTCTTGGAGAGGCGCTTATTGCACCTACAAGAATATATGTTAAGGCACTTAAGGCAGTGAAGAATGCAGGAATTAGAATTAAGGGCTGTAGTCATATTACAGGTGGAGGTTTCTATGAGAATATTCCAAGAATGCTTCCTGATGGAATATGTGCAGAAGTAAAGAAGGATTCATATGAGGTTCCTGCAATATTTAAGCTTCTTGCTAAGACAGGAGATATTGATGAGCATATGATGTACAACACCTTTAATATGGGTGTTGGTATGTGTATAGCAGTTGACCCTTCAGATGTTGATAATACACTTAACGTACTTAAGGCAGCCGGAGAGAAGGCATTTGTAATGGGAACTGCCATTGAGGGAGAAAAGGGAGTAGTAATATGCTAAGAATTGCTGTACTTGTGTCGGGAGGCGGCACAAACCTTCAGGCAATAATTGATAGTATCGCTTCAGGTGATATAACAGATACACAGATAGTTGGAGTAATAAGCAACAATAAGAATGCGTATGCACTTACAAGAGCAAAGGATGCTGATATTCCTGCATTTGTAGTATCCCCAAAGGATTATGATAATAGAGAATTATTTAACAGGGCATTACTTGATACTGTTGATTCGCTTGATGCTGATTTAATAGTATTAGCCGGATTTCTTGTTGTAATTCCTGAGATTATGATAGATGCATATGAGAATAGGATAATCAATATTCATCCATCACTTATACCATCCTTTTGCGGAACAGGTTATTATGGACTTAAGGTTCACGAGGCTGCATTAAGCAGGGGCGTTAAGGTAGTTGGAGCTACAGTCCATTTTGTTGACAAAGGAACAGATACAGGTCCGATAATAATGCAGAAGGCAGTTCAGGTAGAAAATGGTGATACACCTTCAATACTTCAAAGGAGAGTAATGGAGCAGGCTGAATGGATAATTATGCCAAAGGCTATAGATAAGATTGCTCACGGCAAGGTTAAGGTTGTGGATGGAATAGCTATAGTTGAAGACTAGATTTATTAATCGACTTAGAATATACGTGGTGATAACCATGTGACAATGCGCATAGGAGGATAATCATATGAAGGTTTTAGTTGTAGGAAGTGGCGGAAGAGAGCATGCAATAGTAACAAGTATTGCAAAGAGTAATCGTGTTTCAAAGATATATGCAGCACCGGGTAATGCCGGTATTTCCGAGATTGCTACATGTGTAGATATAGGAGTTATGGATTTTGAGAAGCTTGTTAGCTTTGCAAAGGAAGAGCAGATTGATTTAGTTGTTGTAGCTCCTGATGATCCTCTTGTTGCAGGTGCAGTAGATGCTTTTGAAGCAGCAGGAATAAAGGCATTCGGACCACGTGCTAATGCAGCGATTATTGAAGGCTCAAAAGCATTTTCAAAGGACCTTATGAAGAAATATAATATCCCTACTGCGGCTTATGAGAATTTCACTGATGCAGATAAGGCTATGGAATATCTTGAGACTGCGAGCTTCCCAATCGTTCTTAAGGCTGACGGACTTGCTCTTGGAAAGGGTGTTTTAATCTGTAATACTCTTGAAGAAGCAAAAGCCGGTGTTAAGGAAATAATGCTTGATAAGCATTTTGGTAATGCAGGTAATACAATGGTAATAGAAGAATTCATGACAGGACGTGAGGTTTCAGTGCTCTGCTTCTGTGATGGAACAACAATTAAGCCTATGACTTCAGCGCAGGATCATAAGAGAGCAGAAGATGGAGATAAAGGTCTTAATACCGGTGGTATGGGAACATTTTCACCAAGTCCTTTCTATACAAAAGAGATTGATGATTATTGTATGGAGAATATATACAAGCCAACAATGGCAGCTATGAAGGCTGAAGGCAGAGAATTCAAGGGTGTATTATTCTGTGGCCTTATGATGACACCAAACGGAGTAAAGGTACTTGAGTATAATGCAAGATTCGGAGACCCTGAGGCACAGGTAGTTCTTCCAAGAATGAAGAATGATATTATTGATGTAATGGAAGCATGTATTGATGGTACTCTTGATAAAGTTAATCTTGAGTTTGAAGATAATGCTGCAGTTTGTGTTGTACTTGCATCAAAGGGATATCCTGTTTCATATGAGAAGGGCTTTGAGATTAAGGGGCTTGATACATTTAAGGATAAAGACGATTACTATGTTTTCCATGCCGGAACAAAGCTTAAAGATGGCGTTGTTGTAACTAATGGTGGACGTGTTCTTGGTGTTACAGCTAAAGGAAAGGATTTGTTCGAGGCAAGAGCAAATGCTTACTCAGCAACAGAATGGATTTCCTTTGACAACAAATATATGAGACACGATATAGGTAAAGCCATAGATGAACAATAATATTAACTAATAATATACGAAGGAAAAAGGCTTTTTGGGATAGCTTACTATTTCAAAGCCTTTTTGCTCTATATACAATAAACGAGGTAACAATTTATGAAACTTCCATATAGTAAACAGTTGGACAAAATAATAAAAGAAGCCAAAAGGGTTGCAAAAAAACTAGGCCAGAACTTTGTTGGAAGCGAGCATTTCCTTGTCGCTCTGGCAACTGTTGATGGAACTACAGCTCAGAAAATACTTGAACAAAATGGTATTGGTATTCAAAAAATTATTAAAATCTTAGAAACTACACTCGAACCGGCTGGTGTTGTTACAGCAGAGAAGGATAAATATACAAATAGTGCTAAGTTAATACTAGAGAAGGCTGAGCAGGAAGCAATAAACCTTAAAAATAGCGAAATAGGAAGCGAGCATTTGCTGCTTGCAATTCTAAAGGTTCCAAATTGCGTTGCTGTAAAGCTTATGGTTTCAAATGACATTAATATACAGAAGGTGTTTGTAGATATTCTTATGGCGTGTGGTATTGATGGTAATACTGCAAAAAAAGAATTTGTACGCATGAAAAAGGGAAGCAATAAGTCTGATATTGCTACTCCTACACTTGAAACATATTCAAGAGATTTGACAAAAGAGGCAAAGCTTGGTCATTTGGACCCTGTTGTTGGAAGAACAGAAGAGATACAACGAGTTATGCAGATTTTAAGTCGTCGTATGAAGAATAATCCTTGTATGGTTGGAGAACCGGGAGTCGGTAAAACCGCTGTCGTAGAAGGAATTGCATACCTTTTGTCAAAGGATGAGGTGCCTGATACAATAAAGGGTAAGCGTTTGCTATCTCTTGATTTATCAAGCATGGTGGCTGGCTCTAAGTATAGGGGCGAATTTGAGGAAAGAATAAAGAAGGTAATAAATGAAGTGCGTCAGTCAGGTAATGTGATCCTGTTTGTTGATGAGCTTCATACAATTATCGGTGCAGGTGGTGCAGAGGGCGCGATTGATGCATCTAATATATTAAAACCATCACTTTCTCGTGGCGAGATTCAGATGATAGGTGCTACAACGAGAGCAGAATATAGAAAATATATTGAGAAGGATGCAGCACTAGAAAGAAGATTTCAACCGGTTTATGTTGAAGAACCTAATCGTGATGAAGCTGTAGAAATTCTCAAAGGGCTCAGAGGATGTTATGAAGAACATCACAAGGTGGTAATCAGCGATGAGGCAGTGGAGGCTGCAGTTGATTTGTCTACAAGATATATTAGTGACAGATTCCTTCCTGATAAGGCAATTGATCTTATGGATGAAGCTTGTTCAAGAAAGAAGCTTGGCTTTGGAATTACAACTGATAAGAGCAGGAATCTTCAGCTCGAGATGAATTCTTTATCAGAGGATTTGGAAAATGCGCTTTCAAGCGGAAATATATCAGCTGCTTCTGAGATACTCGGAAGCCAGCAGGCTCTTGAGAAGGAAATTACTAAGAAGAAAGAGACTAAGAAGCTTACTATTACTGAAAATGATATTGCTGATGTTGTATCAGTTTGGACAAAGATACCTGTAAGCAAGCTTACAGAGAAGGAGTCAAAAAGACTTGCAAAGCTTGAGCAGGAGCTTCATAAGAGAATTATTGGGCAAAATGAAGCCGTTCTTGCAGTAGCAAGAGCAATAAAGAGAAGCAGAGTAGGACTGAAGGATCCAAAAAGACCTGTTGGTTCATTTCTATTCTTAGGCCCTACCGGTGTAGGTAAGACTGAGCTTTCAAAGGCGCTTGCAGAGATAGTGTTTGGAAGTGAAGACGCACTTATTAGAGTAGATATGTCTGAATACATGGAGAAACACAGTGTTTCTAAGATGATAGGTTCACCTCCGGGCTATGTTGGCTTTGAGGAGGGAGGACAGCTGAGCGAGCGTGTAAGAACCAATCCTTATTCAGTTGTATTATTTGATGAGATAGAAAAGGCTCATAGTGATGTATTTAATATACTATTGCAGGTTCTTGATGATGGACATATTACTGATTCTCAAGGACGAAAGGTAGACTTTAAGAATACTATTATTATTATGACCTCTAATTCCGGAGCATCACGTATTATTGACCCTAAGAAGCTAGGCTTTGTTGCAGTTGATAATCCTGATGCTGACCATGATGTTATGAAGAATAATGTAATGGAAGAGGTTAAGAAGGACTTTAAGCCTGAATTCTTAAACAGAATAGATGATATTATCGTATTCCGTGCGTTACTTGAAGAGGATGTTAAGGATATTTCAGATCTTATGCTATCAGAACTAAAGAAACGAATTGAGAGTCAGATGAGTATTACAATAATGTATGGTGACGCTGTAAGAAGATTCATATTTGAAAAGGGATATGACAAGAAATACGGAGCGCGTCCGCTTAAACGTACAATTCAAACATATATTGAAGACGGACTGGCTGAAGAGATACTAAACGGAAGAATTAAGCGTGGAGATACTGTCAGAATTACTGTTAAGAATGACAAAATAAAATTTGTAAAGAAACAATAAAATGATGGTAAATGCAATCGAAATAATGTATAATTATGATTAGCTATAGATACGGCAGGATTATGGTATAATCCTGGCAGAATAACAGGAGGAGAAAGATGTCAGTAGTAAACGATTTGATTAATGTAGATTCAGAGGGATTAGAATTTGGTAATTATGAGCTTTCATCTAAGACAAAGAAGGATGGATTTGAATATAAGGGTGACATATATAAGATAAAGACCTTTAACGAGATTACAAAGCTTGAGAGAAATGGTATGTTTGTATATGAATCAGTACCTGGCACAGCCGTACATGGCTTTGCATCAACAGAGTATGGAGCACTCTTTTCAGTAGAAGGAACAGAGACTTCTTCAATTACATTAGAGCTTGAACCTGAAAGTGAATACAAGGTTCATATTGATGATATTTATGTTGGTAAGAACAAGACCAATCTTGGCGGCAAGATGAATATCAGCGTTGACCTTGAGGCTGGAAGATTAGTTAAAGTAGAAGTAATTAAAGCTGTAGATTAATATTTGGCAGTTAATTAGGAGATATTATGGCAAAAGAAAAACAGGTATTTTTTTGCCAGGAATGTGGATTCGAATCTTCGAAATGGATGGGTCAGTGTCCTTCCTGTAAGGGCTGGAATACATTTTGCGAGGAGAAGATAACTGTAGGCACTAGAAAGCAGTCAGATAGACGAGCCTTCGTAGTGCCTACAAGTATTTTAGAGGTAGTATCAGAGGGCGAGACAAGGTTTTCCACAGGCCTGGAGGAATTAAACAGAGTATTAGGCGGAGGTATTGTAAGCGGGTCTCTTGTATTAGTTGGAGGCGATCCCGGAATAGGTAAATCAACAATACTTCTTCAGATGTGCAGAAATCTGGCACAGCAGGGACAGAAAGTATTATATGTTTCAGGAGAGGAATCTCTATCTCAGATAAAGATGAGGGCTGAGAGAATAGGACAATTTACTAAAGATATGCTTCTTCTTTGTGTCAATAATCTTGAGGATGTAGAAGAGTATCTTAGCAAAGATAAGCCAAAGGTTATTATTATTGATTCTATTCAGACAATTGTGGCAGAAGATATTAGTTCTGCACCTGGTAGTGTATCCCAGGTTAAAGAGGTTACAGCAAGGCTTATGCAGATAGCTAAGCAGAAGAACATTTCTATATTTATTGTAGGTCATGTAACTAAGGAAGGCACAGTAGCCGGACCTAGAAATCTTGAGCATATGGTTGATACTGTTTTGTACTTTGAGGGCGATGGTAAAGCAGGCTTTAGAATACTTAGAGCAGTTAAGAATAGATTTGGCTCAACAAATGAGATTGGTGTATTTGAGATGACTGAAACAGGTCTTGTTGAGGTGGCAAATCCATCAAAGGTTATGCTTGATGGAAGAGCAGAGAATACATCAGGATCTGTAGCAGTATGTACTATGGAAGGCACAAGACCTATTATTCTTGAAATACAGGCACTAGTATGTCAGACAAGCTTTAATATTCCTAGAAGGACTAGTGTTGGCTTTGATTATAACAGAGTAAATCTTCTTCTTGCAGTGCTTGAGAAGAGAGTAGGTATGTCACTTGCAGCATGCGATGCATATGTGAATATTGCAGGTGGAATGAGATTGGATGACCCATCTGCTGATCTTGGAATAGTGTATGCGCTTGTATCTAGTTATAGAAACAGACCGGTTGATGAAGGCCTTGTTGCATTTGGAGAGGTAGGCCTTTCGGGAGAAGTGCGCGGAGTATCCTCAGTAGAGCAGCGTGTGAATGAAGCAAAGAAGCTTGGCTTTAGTACATGCATAGTACCAAAGTCCAATCTTGACAGCCTAAAAAAGATAGAAGGTATTCGCATTATTGGAGTATCGAATATTGCAGAGGCGCTTGATTATATATAGAAGAATAGTGTGTATTTTTTTTAGTACAATAAATTGAAAAATGTCGATTGACAATAATATTTGAATATGATAATTTATAAAAGCTGTCGCAAAACAAAGATAGCTACAGCCTGCAAGACAGATATATTAATATGGTGTTATATATATTAATGATACCGTATCTATGAAAAACAACGATATATGTTTTATAAGAAAAAAACTTATAAAAAAATGAAAAAAGTTGTTGACAAGGTCTTGAAGTTATGATAAATTATAAAAGCTGTCGCATACGACGACAGACAAACAGAACCTTGAAAAATTAACAAC
This sequence comes from Coprococcus sp., assembly GCA_016296785.1. Lineage (GTDB taxonomy): Bacteria > Bacillota > Clostridia > Lachnospirales > Lachnospiraceae > Coprococcus. The sequence continues at coordinate 15,155 of JAEDHX010000050.1, forward strand.
ATGACAACCCTGAAATTTCAAAAGAATTTCAAGAACGGTTTAACAAACCAAGAACAGTAAATGGTTGAAGATAGCTAGGTTTATCGAGACCAAGGACAAAAACTTTTAATGAGAGTTTGATCCTGGCTCAGGATGAACGCTGGCGGCGTGCTTAACACATGCA
>JAEDHX010000112.1 GCA_016296785.1 Coprococcus sp.
TTCATTCTTAACAGCGCCGCACACAAATACAACAATAACCGCTTCATCTAATTCAGTCGAATTATAAACACCTTCATTACCAGCTGCTATATCCTTCTTATCCTCAGCCTCACTATCAGTATCATTACTGGTTTTATTACCAGCCTCACTATCATTATAATACTCATCTGTAGCATCGTTATTTATAATAACTCTCTCTCGCGCACATGCACACATTGAATAAACGGCTACAAATAGAACCGACACAAGAAAGAGCAGCTTCACAAATATACATTTTCTACTCACAAGCTTACACCTCCACTACAAGGAGGCATAGAAACACACGTTATTATTGTACAAAATTGTAGGGGGATTTACAATATAAGAATTCAAAAAATAATACATTATTAAAGAATATCAAGTCAAATCCGGCAGATATCGGAATATTCTATTTGTCCCATACCTGCCGGATTTAGCATACTATTATGCATACTAAAAGTTATAGAATGATTGTTTTCTTAGAATAACGGCTCCTTTAATATAGCAGTACCAATACCCTTTTGAGTAAAGAACTCAAGTAACAGACAATGCTCAAGTCTTCCATCAAGTATATGTACTCTTGATACACCATTTTCCATTGCTGAAATACAATTAGTAAGCTTAGGAAGCATTCCGCCGCCAACTACACCATTATTGATTATTTCCTTTGCCTCATTAATATCCATCTCTGAAATAAGTGTCGACTTATCAGTCGGATCAATGAATACGCCCTCAATATCAGTAAGAAATACAAGTTTTTCCGCATTTAGTGATGTTGCAACTGCACAGGCTGCATCATCTGCATTTATGTTATAGCTGTCATAATTCACATCAACTCCAATTGGAGCAATAACAGGAACATAATCATTATCAAGAAGTGAATTAATTACAGTAACATCAACCTCTGTCACTTCACCAACATAGCCAATATCCTTGCCACCCGGGAATTTCTTCTCAACTGTAAACATACCGCCGTCTTTGCCGCTTATACCAACAGCCTTAAGGCCAACCTTCTGCATCATGCTGACAAGGCTTTTATTTACCTTTGATAATACCATCTCTGCAATCTCCATGGTCTCTGCATCAGTAACACGAAGTCCATTGATGAATTCTGCTTCCTTTCCAATCTTCTCTACCCATTTGCTTATCTCCTTGCCACCACCATGAACAATAACAGGCTTCATTCCAACAAGCTTTAGAAGAGCAACATCTTTAATAACATTGTATTTAAGCTTCTCATCAAGCATGGCGCTTCCGCCATATTTTACGACTACAACCTGTCCCTGAAATTTCTGGATATATGGAAGAGCCTCAATAAGTGTCTGAGCTTTTTCAATTACCTGTTCTACCGTATAATCACCTTTAACCATTTTTCTATTCCTTTCAATATTTATTTTCTATAATCAGCATTTATCTTAATATAATCATAAGTAAGGTCACAGCCCCAAGCTGTTGCCCCAAGATTACCCAGCTTCATATCTGCAATAAGCCGTATCTGTTTTTCAGATAAAATCCTTGTTGCTTCTAGTTCATCATAATCCGTTGTAACTCCATTTTCAACTATCTTCAGCTGCCCTGCTACACTAGATATTATAATATCTACCTTATACGGATCAAACGGAACCTTGCTTTGTCCCATGGCGCATACTATTCTGCCCCAATTCGCATCCTCGCCGTACATTGCACACTTTACAAGATTCGATGAAACAATTGCCTTAGCAAGCATTCTCGCCTCATCCTTTGCAGACATTCCAACAACATCTACCTGAAACATCTTTGTAGCGCCTTCTCCGTCAGATGCGATTTGTTTTACAAAGGATGTATTTATATATCTGATTGCCGCTGCAAATGCTTTGTAGTCATCATCCTCTTCTTGAAGCTCCTCATTTCCTGCCATTCCATTTGCAAATATCATAACAGTGTCATTAGTTGAAGTGTCTCCATCTACACACACCATATTATATGTATCAACAACATCCTCTTTAAGAAGCTTATCTAGGAGTTTTGAGCTGATATTAGCATCTGTTGTAATAAACCCCAGAACTGTTCCAAGATTAGGATTAATCATTCCTGAGCCTTTACACATTCCACCAATCGTAACCTGAGTTCCTTTTATTTCAAGTGTTACGGCTATCTCCTTCTTGTAAATATCAGTTGTCATAATGCCATAAGCAGCATTACTTCCGGAATCAATATCATATGAAATATTCTTAGTAAGTGCATCTATCCCCTGGTAGATGGTATCCATTGGAAGTCTCATTCCTATTACTCCGGTAGATGCTACTGCAACAAGCTCTTTTTCTATGCCCAGCTTTTCAGCCACATATTCGGCCGTATCAACGGTATCCTGATAGCCCGCTTCACCCGTGCAGGTATTTGCCACTCCGCTATTCACAATAAGTGCCTGACACAGTCCATTTTTCACAACAACATCTCTATCCCATATAACAGGTGCAGCACATACTGCATTCTGTGTAAATACTCCTGCTACATTAGCCGGAACATCACTAACGAGAATTGACATATCATTTTTTAATCTGTTTTTTCTTATACCTGCATGTACTCCTGCTGCCCTAAATCCAATGGGTGCATTTATGCCGCCCGGTATTATTTTCATTCTAATCACCTGTCCTTACGGGAACAATGGTGCCATCATAAGTCCTTCTGCCTCATCAAAATCAAACATGATATTCATATTCTGTACAGCCTGTCCGGCAGCACCCTTTACGAGGTTATCTAATGCGCCCATTGCAACAATCCTATTTGTTCTCTCGTCTATTTTAAAATTAACATCTACGTAATTGCTTCCCTCAACCCATCTTGTTTCAGGACATACATCCTTATCAAGAACACGAACAAAGCGCTCATTAGCATAGTACTTATCATATGCTGCACGCACTGTATCATAATCCACTTTCTTTGCAAGATTAGCATATGCTGTTACAAGAATACCTCTATTCATAGGAACAAGGTGAGGTGTAAATATAATATTTATCGGATTGCCATTGGCGTATCCAAGCTGTTCTTCAATCTCAGGTGTATGTCTATGTGTTAATACTCCGTATGCTTTAATGCTTTCATTTACCTCACAATAAAGATTAGCAATCTTTGCTCCACGTCCTGCACCTGATGTTCCTGACTTTGCATCAATAATAATTGAATTAGCATCAATTAATCCTTCCTTTACCAATGGGTAAAGTGTAAGAATTGAGCAGGTTGTATAACAACCGGGATTAGCAAGGAGACGGCAATTCTTAATATCACCCCTGTTAATCTCACAAAGACCATACACTGCCTCGTCAATATACTGAGGGCTCTTATGCTCAAGATTGTACCATTTCTCATACACATCAACATCCTTGATACGAA
>JAEDHX010000113.1 GCA_016296785.1 Coprococcus sp.
CATCTTCCACAGATTAATTGCAACTGTACTCTTGCCCTCATTAGGCATAGAGCTTGTAATAAGTATCTTCTTTGTATTCTTGCCACAGAACTTGATATTAACACGAAGGCGGTTCATTGCCTCTTCAATTGCATATGGCATATCCTGAAATTCTACATTTATCTTATTCATTATTTATGCCTTCCTTTCCTGTAGCCGTATCTTGCATATGAATCATCTGCCCTGAATTTGTCATTCTCCGGAATTGTTGTAAGTGGAACAAGTCCAAAGTATTTCTCCATATCCTCAGGGGAATGGATTGTGTCATCCATAAGGTGACCAATTATTATTATAATACAACAGATAAGAAGTCCGAGCATTCCGCCAAGTATTGTATATTTTAAGTAGCTTGGACCTGCCTTGTGGTCTGCAACTCGTGCAACCTGTGCTATATTAGGTGCTCTTGTGCTCATGGTATCAGGAAGATACTGTGCTGATATCTCAGCAAATGTATTTGCAATGTCACATGACAGCTGAGGGTCAGTGCTTGTTACCGTAATGTTAAGGACACGTGTGTCGGATGGATTTGAAATAGAAATCATCTGCGCAAGGCCTTTGTAATTCATATTAAGATCCATCTTGTCTATTACCTGGTCGAGTACAGGATAGCTGAGCATCAGCTCCTCATAATCTGATGTAAGTGAAGAACCTATATTAAGGTCAGCAAGGTTTACTACTGAATCATCTGATGCTGAAACTATATACAGCTTAGCTGTCGACTGGTATGTCGGCTCTATCATAAAGTATGAGTATGCGTTGAATATTACTGCTCCAAGTAAGAAGCAAAGTACTATGTAGTGGAGCTTGTCAATAAGCGCATACATAAGCTCCAATAAATCTATCTCATCATCTTTTTTATCGTTATTAAATGATACTACTCTTATATTGTCCATCTGGTTTGCTGTAGCATTTGCCACTGCCTTGTTATCTCCTTGAGCCATAATCTTCTCCTATTCGTACTTTCTATAAAACAGCTCTAATATGGCCGCTTCTACACTTTCTTCATCTGCCGTCATCTCTGCGTATTCCAAATCGCCAACCTCACTTGTCCCTTCTATATTAAGCTCACCGTCATCTTTATCTTTTAACATAAGAAGTGCGAGCTTGCTGAACTTCTGTGAGGTTATATTTGTCACCATGTACTCACCGAGTGAGTCGTATATTGTGACGGGATAGTTGGCATTCTCCTCGCATTTCTGCTTCAGCTTAAGCTTGAGGTCTGCCATATATGCTGACTGTCTTCTCATTCGTGACTCATTTGTCTCATCATCAACGTACCATCTGCTATGTACAAAATCGTAAGCCTGTTCATCTGTAAGTGTTATTGTCTCGCCCTTAACAAGCGATGGGTTTATGTTTGAGAAGTCATCTTCTATTGTTACAGTAACGCCACCTGCAAGATTATTGATGATGGTTATTGCACCCATGTTAACGGCTGCGTATCCGTCAATCTTCTGTCCTCCAAGGAAATTCGATACTGTCTTTACCACATTCTCACAGCTTATCTCCATGCCGTCGCCATTCTCATGGGCAAGGGCGAGTATTGCTGTTGATGTTCCGATATATGTTCCGTCAGGTTCTAAGGAATCCTGCTCCATCAATATATTTCTGTTGATATTGAGTGTCTTGTAGGTGCCAGTACTAAGGTCCCTTACTACAAGCATCACATAATCACATCTTCCTGCTCCGCCGTAGTCTTCTACCTTTTCTACTTTGCCGGGGTTATCTATACCCATGAACAGGTACGTTTCAATATTCTTCTTCGGAACATATTTCACGCCGTCCACTTCTATAATACCCTCGGGCGTCACACTGCCTGAGGTTCTCTCAGTCTTTGGCGTGTAAGTCGGCATAAGTGCAACAAGAATAAATACCATTATTATGATAAGTACACCCGCTGCAATTCCTATCTTAAGTATTATTTTATTTCTTTCAGACCTTGTTAATTGTCTCTTTGACATAAGTCATACCTCTTTAGTGCAGGTGTTAAACCATGGTTACCTGCTCTGTCATGCCACGAAGTAATTCTGAGCCTGCTTCAGGCCATTTCTTCTCGCATACGATTAGAACACATAATATAATAAACAATAATATGCTAAGTGCTATTGCAATTTTCTTTGACATGTTATCCTCCTGTTATGATACCGGCTATAACGGTCTTGGCCCGGTTGGGTTGCGGCCCATTATACGCCAAGTATACTTGCTCCAAGCTTGTCTATCTTATCAAGATATTCTCTTCCCAGCTTGTCTTCTATTATATCTCTTCCTTCGCGCAGGTTCGGCGCTCTGTGATGCATTCCATGGCAGTCGCTGCCAAGCAAATGTGCCTGTTCTTTCTTAAAGAGCTTCAGAACACTGTTTCTGCGTTTTGCATCGATAAGGCTCTCTGCATTTATCTGTATATATACAGGCATCTCAAATATTTTCTTTATATATGGCTTATTCCACAAAATACCCATATATCGTTCAAGGTGGGCTAAAATGATTGTAATCTTTCTTTGATGTATAAGATATTCGAGTTCGTTAATTACACTCTCATCCCATTTGGTAAATGGAAGCTCTAAGAGCATTGCATTCGTACCCTCTATAAGAAGCTGACTAAGTTTCTCAGCCTTTGATATGCCTTTAAAGAATGCAACCTCTGCACCGAGGAGCAGCTTCGGCATGTCGTTGTCATATATCTCCATCAGGTCCTCATATGCAACCTCACGGTTATTTACAAATGTATCTACTCTGTCTTTATCAGCATAAAAATGAGGCGTTGCAACTATTATTTCAACACCGGATTCTTTCAGCTTATTAATCATGTTGATTGATGTCTCAATATTTCTACTACCATCATCAATTCCCGGCAGGATATGTGAATGGAAATCAAACACTGACATTTGCTTCACCTCTTCTCCCACTAGTATCATTTAATTTTATCAAACATATACTAACGTGTAAATGATAAAATCTACGTATTTTTGGGTATTTAGTCAATTAAAATGTATATTATGCACAAATTCTGACAACAATAGACATCCGCGGTGTTTTTTCATTGTATTTCGACGGATTGTGAAGATTTTATTGAGCCTGGTTTTGGTAGTTGAGGATGGTTGTTGGCTTACGCCGGTTGGGTGTCTATTGAGCCTGGTTTTGGTAGTTGATTTGCTCGGTTTTTATTAAGGAGTACCTTATTAGTTTATCCGAGTCAAGGTCTTCCTTGTGCATATCAACAGCCGTTATCTGATGATTATCATACGTCGTATAGTAGTATAATCCTTTGTCTGTATTACAGCAAGAGGTATATATTGTTATTTCGTATTTATCATCGCCAACGTTACAGC
>JAEDHX010000051.1 GCA_016296785.1 Coprococcus sp.
GCGCAGGGGGAGAAATATCGTTCGCCTGAGGCTGTATATGATAAGTGGATACGCATACATAGGAATATTAATAAATATACTGATGCGGCGACAATGATGGAAAGCGTAAAGGAAGCATTTACTCTTGTCGAATGTATAATGAAGAATATCCTTGCCGATTATAGAACAAAGTATGAGGCGTATGGTACGTTTGTTCCGGATTCGAGGGCGACGTATGTATTTCATTATCCAACAGGGGATATTACAATAGATTTTGCTGATTATTCGGCTTATGGGATGACGAAGTATTTGAGGGCTATTGGCTATAGGCTGCCCGATGAAATAGATGAAACAAGAAAGCTTCGTAATTTTGTTGCGCATAATCTTGAGACAACAACAGTTGATTATTTCAAGGAAAATATGAACTATGACTCAACTGTTATGGCGCTGAATAATCTTGGTCATTGCCTTGTTTCGCTTGGCATGCTAAAGCCTGAGAGCATTGTGCCTTCATTTGACGATTTGAGGATAAAGGAAGGCGATGTTATTGGTCTTTCGGATGAGTTTAATGTTGAGAGATTTATTGCGAAATCCGGAACGGCGAGAGTATACGCAGGAACGCATAACAGACTTAATAGAAAGGTTGCCATCAAGGAGCTTATTCCAAAGATGTTCTCGGAGCTTTTGATAATTAATGAGAGGGACCTTCTTGTTAGTCTCAGACATCAAAGAATTCCAAACATATATGATGTATTTAATCAAAATGGCACCTTCTATATTGTTATGGATTATGTGGATGGTGTCGGGCTAGATGAGTATTTAAAGACTCATAATTGTACTATGTATGAGAAGCTGAAGCTCATTTATGACATTTGCGAGGTGACAAATTATCTGCATGCGACGATGGGGATGGTTCACGCCGACTTAAAGCCAAAGAATGTCATGGTGGATGGAAATGGTAATGTCTATCTTATCGATTTTGGAACAGCACTTGACAAGAGAAATCCTGAGCTTGTAAGAGGCTTTAGTGCAGGATATACTGCACCGGAGGTCGCTGACGGCAAGGATATAGATTACAGAATAGATATTTATTCAATTGGAGCAATCATGAAGTATGCATTTGCAAATGAGCTTGCAGATGCGAAAACGAAATATAGTGAGAATGCTGATAAAATAAATCGGATTATTACGCGTTGCATGGAACATGAGCCATATGCGAGATACAATAATGTTGTTGAGATTCAGTCGGAGATAAATGGAATAGTAAATAATGGCACGGTAAGTCTTGGTAAGGTGGCAAAGCCTAAGAAGCAGAGAAATGTATTTCGTATTGTTTTATACATAGTGTGTATTCTTGTTTTGGTAGGGTCATTTGGACTGAGATTCATATCTTATCTTGATGAGAGGAAAGCCGGTAAGGATACAAATACAACAGAGTCATCCGGCAGTAAAGCTGCTGTTGATGTATCTGATGAAGAGGCGCTTACTGCCTTCAAGGAGCTTGAGCAGAAAGCCTTTGTGGCTCTTACCGAAGGAGATGAGGATGCTTACGTAGAGCTATTTAGATGCAACAAAGAAGGTGAGGAGATGCTGCGAGAGACATTTGCAGCTAACTACGCTTCTATGAAGGACATATATGATGACTGCGATTACATAGTTGTAAGTAATGAAAATGGTATCTGCTATGGATGCGCAACTAGAACCTTAGTTTCGGGCGAGGGCATGGATGCCCGTTATGAGCGAAGAGAATTCACATATCAGTTTACATATAAGGAAGATGAGTGGATGTTTGATATAACATCACCTGATGGAATTGTTGCTGAAAGTAACGGACTTGAGAGGGCTTATGACAGCTTATCGGAAGCTTTTAGGGATGCAAAAGATTTGGGAAGGAACTACGCACTTTTATGCGGGCAGAATTACCTGTGGATGGACCAGACACTTGTATATGAAGGTATGGTCGATGCAAGTGTAGTTGCGGCAAGCCAGTTTGCAGATGGCTCTGTTGAATTTGTTATTTCGATAAAGAATGGAATGAATAAGGCACAGAAGATTAACAGCTGTAAGGTGAGCCTTGCCATGTCATCTGATGATGAGGTGGTAAATGAGATTGTGACAAATTATGAGGCTGATATAAATGTTGATATTAAGGAAAAGACAAGCATGCTTGTTACTGTTACCGTACCGAAGGAGAATGTTGAGAACATCGCCGCGGTATGGAAGAATGTGAGGGGAGAAGTGAAGGTGGAATAGGAGATTTCGATTACACTTAATTCCCCACCGCAAAAAAATCCTTCGTACTTCGTTGTACTATACGTACATACTAATGAAGTACGGAGGATTTTTTTATGGAAATTAAACTTACATATATTGATACAGATAGAACCTATATGCAGAATTTATCATCATTCATTGAGAATAATTACAAGGGGCAGATAGTCCTTGATATAAGACCGGTTACAGATATTCCGGCCCTTGATGCTGACTCCTTTGATGTGCTCCTTTTAGGAGGTGTACATGCTCCGGCTTCTATTCCTGCAGATAAGCTGTTAATTCTTGATATGGCAGATAACGGTAATCATATCAACCGTTACCAGAGACTTGATAATATTATCAAACGTATTATTAAGCTTTGCAACACAGCTATTGATGCAAAGAATCTTGATGTCATTAAAGCATTTATAATCGAGAATTACGATCTTGCAAAGATATCAAATGACCAGCTTAAGAAGATAATCAGCAATATAGTAGATGACAATACTATTGGTCTGTACATTCCTGGCGCGACAAAGGAATCCCTTAAATACCAGGTGTACAGCTCGATAAGAGGTCTTGGTATTCTTGATACGATTCTTGCTGATGAGAATGTGACCGAGGTTATGATAAATGATTATAATAGGATTTTTATTGAGAAGGACGGCTGTTTAAGGAAGTATGAGGGACCGTTCTTTGAAAGCCCTGAGCAGCTAAATGATATTATTCAGAAGATTGTTGGTAAGACGGGCAGGGAGGTTAATAAGAAGTGTCCGATTGTTGATACAAGATTAGAGGATGGCTCAAGAGTAAATGTTGTGTTATCGCCGATATCACTTAAGGGCGATGCAATTACTATTAGAAGATTTCCAAAGGAGCCAATGAATGTACAGAAGCTTATTGAGTATGGTTCGCTTACGCCGGAGGTAGCTCATATACTAGAGTGTCTTGTTAAGGCAAAATATAACATTGTAATTAGTGGTGGTACCGGTTCCGGTAAGACAACATTTCTGAATGCGATGTCAAACTTTATTCCAAAGGATGAGCGAATTATTACTATTGAGGATTCAGCCGAGCTTCAGATAGTTGGAATTGATAATCTGATAAGCCTTGAGACGAGAAATGATAACGCATCGGGAGTTGGCGAGATTACGGTAAGAAACCTTATTAAGACATCTCTTAGAATGAGACCTGACAGAATTGTTGTTGGCGAGGTTAGAGGCGAGGAAGCACTTGATATGCTGCAGGCCATGAATACAGGTCATGATGGAAGCCTTTCTACAGCGCATGCTAATTCAAGTGCGGATATGATAAGCAGGTTATCTACGATGGTGCTTCAGGGTGCGGCAGGCCTTCCGCTAGAAGCGATAAAGCAGCAGATTGCATCAGCAGTTGATATCATAATTCATTTGTCAAGACTTAGAGACCATAGCAGAAGGGTCATGGAGATAAGCGAGATAGCCGGTTACAAAAATGGTGAGATTATTCTAAATCCACTATATGTATTCAAGGAAATAGAAAGTGACCGTGCAGATAAGGTTGAAGGTAGATTAGTTAGAACAAATAATCCTCTTATACATACAAATAAGCTTGTGGCAGCAGGTATAAGGGATGTGATTTAAAAAAGGAGGTATCACATGAAGCACAAGATAGATTATAGCAAATATAGAATGAATGCCGGTGAGATATTTGTAGGGTTTATGATCGGCTTTGCCATTTCATTTTTATATGTAAATGTTATCCTTCACAAGGCAGCATTTGCAGCAATAGCCGGAGCTGTAATTGGCTTTATTTATTTGATTTTCTATAAGAAGAAATGCATGGAGAAAAGACGCAGCCTTATAGTAAAACAGTTCAAGGATCTTATGGAGTCGCTTGTTGCTTCTTACTCTGCAGGCGGCAATCATATAAGTGCATTTGAAAATGCATATGCCGATATGGTAGAGCTTCATGGTGAAAATGCCTGTATAACAAAGGAAATTGAAGCAATTAATACAGGAATTGCAAATGGTATGACAATAGAGTCGTTGCTTAAGGATTTTGCAAGACGAGTAAACCATGATGATATATCAAACTTCGTTGACGTATTTGTCGTTTGTATTAGACAAGGCGGGGATATGAGAAAGGTATTATATGATACGCGAATTACCATTATGGAGAAACTTGATATGGAAGATGAGATAGCAGTGCAGCTTCGTTCAAGCTATAACGAGTTTCTGATTCTTACAGCGATTCCAATTGTAGTTGATGTATTTATGCAAATGGATAGCACAATGAAGGCTACAGGACAATCCGGCGTAGGCGTTATATCAAGATTAATTGCTGTTGCATTATGTGTTATAGCATACACAGTTGGAAAGAGAATTATTCATAGGGTTGCAGTTATATTTGAGTAGGGAGGTTTGCTTATGACAGCGATAACTAAAGCTATATTTTGTACAGGCATGGTGATGGCCGTTATATGGATATTCATGTATATAGTCAATATCAATAAATTCGATAGAGAGATAGAGAGCGCACCGAAGAAAATGTATCTGTCGATTGGAACATTAATTATAGGCTTTTCTTTTATAAAATACTTCCATGTCAAATTCGACAGAGTAAAGTGCGGAAAGCTTATTAAGAAGCTTTCTAGTCTGTATGGCGAGCTGTATGCGAATTATTATCTCTATGTTATTAAGGCAGACAAAATCGGAATTATTTATACAGGCGTTATGCTTGCACTTATTGTAACCGGTATTTTCTCATCTGCTGCTCTTGGTGTGTTAGTTATGATATTTGGAGGACTTGTTATCTGGAATGAGGAGCGTTCTATAGATGAGCAGGTGGATTACAAGAAGACAAAGATGGTTAGTGAGCTTCCGGTTGCAATATCAAAATTAACTCTTCTTGTTGGAGCAGGTAAGACACTTAGAAATGCCTGGGAGCAGACAGCTGTTGATGGCGAAGGCCTTATCTATGAGGAGATGAGAAAGGTTGTTGAAGACAAGGCAAATGGTGCTACGGACGAGGTAGCATTTGGAAGCTTTGCTAATCGTTTTGAGGATAAAAACCTTAAGAAATTTGCAGTATCAATGGTACAGAATCTGCAAAAGGGTGATGCAGAGCAGATTAAATTCTTGAAGGAAATGTCAAATGAGATGTGGGATACAAAGAAGAAGCTTGTTATGAAAAAGCTTGAGGATGCTAAGTCGCTTATGATCCTGCCACTTTTTATGATTTTCATTGGAATACTGATTATGATAATTGCTCCAATGCTTGGAAGTGTCGGTTCATTCTTTTAGTGACAGAAAGGATAGCTTATGAAACGAATAATAAGAGATGAGAGAGGTTCAACACTTATAGAAGCGGCAATATATTTTCCGATAATAATTGTACTTGTTATTGGAATGGTAGTTGTGGCCCTGTTTAAGATAGATAAGATGATGACTCAGGCATGCATGTCAGAAAAGTCTGTAGAGATTCAAAGTACATATGATGATCCAAATGAGGATGGCAGAGAGTATTACTGGATATGGAATGATCCGCCATCCTATAAGGATTACTATATGGAGAATTCCATATTTACCTGGACACAGCCAACTGAAAAGCAATATGCGTATGGTGATAAATATAGTCCGTGCTGGTTACTTAAGTTTGATTATCGTGTGACTAATCCTCGAAAATGGTTTGGACTTGTGAAGACGAATACGACTCATGGCGGTATTATTCTCAATAATCCAAGAGGAGTTGCATACGCATCAGAATATATGAAATCAATATGTTGTCATAATGTATTAGCTAATAATTTAGGATACTCATATGAGATATACTTAGAAGAACAGTATGGATATTAAGGAGTGATATTATGAGAAAGGGAAATAATAAAGGTTCAGCATCAGTTTACCTAATATGTCTGTTGATACCTACAATGATATGTATGGTTATGTTAATTAAATATGCGCAAATGATATCAGCAAAGGGTATGGCAGCAGATGCAAAAGGTCTTGGCGATAATGCCGTAAGAGCAAGCTATAACCATGTGATAATGGATAATTATGGTTTGTTTTGTTACACAAAGTCAGATAGTGAACTGACACGAATCGGCAACTACTATGTTAACAAATCACTCCCTGGAAATATCAGCTGTCAGATTACTGCGTCTAAAGTACCGGGCACTAATTTAAACGATAATGAATTTCTACTAGAGCAGATTGACTACTATATGCAGGCATGGAATGAAACAGCTGATGAAGCTGACATTTATCAGCTTTGTATGTATGAAGAAATGTTAAGAGATGCATCGGATGTAAGAGAAACGATAGAGGAGCATTATAACGATGTTATATCAAATGGGGAAACGGATTCCATCGAGCTTTCAGATGAAGAAGCGGAGTTTAGAAGTAAACATGTTTTTAACACAAATACTGATAATATTAAACTCGATTTCGATCAGGTTGATCTTAATTATGGGGCAGCGTCTACAAATGGAAATCCTGCATGTAACAGAATAATTAGTAGGGAAAATGATATTCTTGACAATGTAAAGGTCGGCATAGACATTATAAAGAATGTTGAGGATTACAATATATATCTTAATGATGCGATTGATTCGACAAGAGACAATAATCAAAAGCATTCTTTGGCATTGTATGTCTATAATAATAGCTCTGCATTTAATGCATTTGGTTGTACAACGATTACGGGAAGAACACGAACATATGGTGATATGAAAAGTGTATGCGCTTGGACTGAAAACGAGTTTATTATTAATGGCACTAATGACAGTATTAATAATGCTGACAAGGTGAAATATATGATATATGAGTCTTTATTTACAGAGTATATGACGGATATATATTATTCATTTTATGATCATGATACTGTAGAGATATATGCTTTATTAATTGCTGGTGAAAATGAAGAATATGTTCCTGTTATCAAGGATGAGCTAATAATATCCTATTGCGCAAGACTAGCATGGAATGAGGTTATAGAAGTATATAATAATAGTGCTACGGGAATATTTACATGCTATCCGGATTATGTTTGTTTATTTGATAAGATTGAGGTAGAACGTAATTGTGATGAGGTATTAAATCGTCTCAAATATATCATTGAGCTTAATGCAGCAAATTCTTCAAATGCTGAGGCAAGAGAATTTAGCTTTGCAAATGCATATACAGAAGCAGTAAGTGAATAATTGTTCTAGAAAGAGGTATTGTTATGGAAAAGGCAAGAGATGAAAATGGAATGATGACAGTTGAGGTTGTAATAGGACTTACTATTTATATGGCATTCTTTGTGCTGCTGCTTAATATGATAAATGTTATGTATCTTAGACAGAAATTTCAGATGGCATTAAAGACTGCGGCAATTCAGGCGTCCAGAGATTACCGGTTAAATAAGGATTTAGCGGAATATGAAGATGCAACTAATGTATTCTTTGATTTGGAGCTAAGGAACATGCTATACGGTAAAGGCGATTATCCATACTATCCGGGTGGCGATTATAAGAAGAATGCAAAAGATAAAATAAAATTCTTAATTACTGATTTTGATGGGAAGAGATATTCTCTTGACCATATTTACAGCATTGGTCTTGTAGATGGATTAAACGAACTTGATTTAGACAGCTCAACGATTGATACGGAAAATGGCGGAAGCGTGAATCTTACATTGAAATACCGAATTAGAATTATCAATCTTCCTTTCTTTGATGATGCCGGACTTGACATAAACATAGAGCAGAATGCCAGCACAAAGCTATGGTAAATGCAACGCAAAAAAATATTGCACCATATGGGCTAGAATATAAAAAACGATATGAAAGACGAGGTTTTTTATATGATTACAATAATACTATTTGGAGCCCTTAGTGGTGCATTTTCTATGTGGCTTGGCGGAATATACTATGAGAAGCGTTTTGAAAAGAAATTTGAAAAAATGGCATTATATTGTCTTATATCTGCGTTATTAACAGCATTTGCAGGAAGTGCATTTGTAAGCTTTGGATATATGATTACTGACACGATAGCGCTTATGGGCTTTGTCTCTTGTATGCTTGTAATTTCAAGAATAGATAGGCTTGAGATGATAATACCTAATTGCATACTTATGATATTAATAGCGCTTAGGACGGTATTACATATTGTATCGATATTTATAGATTCCGGATATGCATTAAAATGCATAAAGAGTTCTGTCCTTGGAATGGTTTTCTGGATGGTGATATTTGGACTTGTAAGACTCTTATACAAGGACAAAATTGGAATGGGAGATATTAAATCACTAATTGTATTTGGTTATTATTTTGGACTGTTAAGGTGTAGTCTTATGCTTATGGTTGTACTGATAATTGCATTTTTTAGTATAGTGGCAAGGATAGTTTTTAAGAAAATGAAGAGTAAGGAATATGTAAGCTTTGGCCCGTTTCTGGCAGCAGGAAGCTATATTGCACTTGTTCTTGGATTATAGGAGGAAATGATTATGAAGAAGGATAATAGAAGAAAACAGGGGAGTCCTATTAAGAAGCTTGGTAGTCTGATAGTGATTACCTCAATAATTGCATTTGCATCCATTAAGGCAGCAAGAGCCTGGGAATATCACCCTGGTGAGAATAAATACATAGCTCATATTGATGCAGCTAAAGAGTATATGAATGAAGAATACTATGTAGAGGCAATTGATGAATTCAGAAAAGCCCAGGAGCTTAAGTCTACAAGTGACTCAAAGATTTCAATAGCTGAATGCTACCTTCTTCTTGGTGATATGAACAGCTTCAAAACAGAGGCAGATGAAGCCTTACAGCAGTATGGTTATAGCGAAAGATTATATATGGATTATGTTTATTATTATGATTATCAGAAGGAAACTGCTGAGGAGATTAAGCTTCTTGAGGAAGCTGTTTTGGAATATCCTGAAAGCGAATACTTCAGGCTTTGCTATGACAGTGTGAAGGGAGATTATACAGAGGAAGGTAATACCTACGATATGGTTTATGCGCTTGCAGATGGCTATGACATAGTAGTTGATGGTGAAGAGACCAAGGTTATAACCGGCGAAGAAAAGTCTGTCTCTAAAGCTTGCTTTGATGCAGTATTTGACATATCAAAAGGAGAGGAATTAAGGATATCAGCATTTAAGGATGGCCAGGTAAATTATTATGATAAGGAGGGCTACAGACGGAAAACACCTGAGGGTGATTATGATTTTCTTGGAAACTATTATGATGGATATGCTCTTTCACATAATGCTGATGGCTGGTTTTATATAGATGAAAAAGGAGACGCAGCAAGTAAATATTATGAGGCGGCGACCTCATATTCAGATGGTATTGCAGCAGTAAAAGAGAATGGCTCATGGATGATAGTTGGCAGGAATTTTAAACCGGTATCAGGAGAAAAGTATGAGGATATAGTTAAGGATGAAGCTAATAATTTCGTATTTGCAGGAAGGATATTTGCAAAGGATAAAACAGGTTATCTAATGCTTGATACAAAGGGAAATGTAATATCCTCCGGGTACACAGAGGTTAAGCCATTTATGGAAGAGGATGGCTATGCAGCAGTTTTCGATAATGAGGGCTGGAAGGTAATTGATGCTTCCGGAAATTGTATTGAAAAGGTTTCCTGTGATGAGCTAAGGGCGTCCGGTAATGGCCTTATGCCATACAGAGTCGGAGAGCTCTGGGGGTATATCGGAGTGTCAGATGGTATTTATGTTGAGCCGGTATTTGAGGATGCACTTAGAGTTAATGATAAGGGCTATGCAGCCGTTAAGATAAATGGTCAGTGGACATATATTCATTTTACAAAGTTTTAGGAGGTAGGTTATATGAGAAGTGATACAAATCTTGTTAAGGTATTTGGGGTGCTTGGAGCAGTGTGTGTTGTGCTTTCGTTATTTATGAATGTTGTAACTATTAAGTTTAATGTATCTGTGACAGATAGCAACGTCTTTAACAGCTATTGGGGGATGGATGAAGAAGCTGATCAGGAAGAGGCTTTGGATGATACAAATGATGAAGGACTTAATGTCTACATGAGATATGGACTTACCATGTGGGAGATGAGAACTGTGGTAGCTAATTATGCTGACAGCCTGTGCTTTAGCAAGTCGGAGGCAGATGAGCTGGTTAATGAAATTGATAGTATTGATATGAGCTTATACAATGAGATATTTAAAATCTGCGGAATAGAATTTAGTGATAATACATTAGGGGATGTGACAGAATTTGCTAAGTACCTTGTGTCAACAAGTGGACTGTTTCTCTTTCTTCCATTTGCGATAGCTATTATCTGCGTTGGAATGTTTACGGGAACTGCCTGCAGCAAAAAGGTTATTAAGCTGATTTCTCTGTTACTTATGCTTGCAGCTTTTGTACTGATGATTCTGCCGGCAAAGAATTTCTTTGGAATTATGGGAATTGGCCCTGTAGTATATATGAGTGGAATCATGCTTTCGATTATAAGTACAGTTGGTTCATTTGTCAGCCCCGGTGTTATATATGAAAAGGAATAGGAGGTATTTGTTATGGTATACAGTTATGAATATAGAGATGGTGCTTGTGCACTTATTTGCAAGCTTGAAAATGAGACAGTAAATGGTTATGTCTATCATATGGTAAATGGCAACAGCCTTTCAAATGTTATATGTCCGGTATACGAAAAAGGCGCAGACGGCTACGAAAGACTTGTCTATAGAATACCTGATATGTGTACGCTTAAGGATTATCTTGCTTACTATGGCAGCAGTGACAGATTAGGCAGACTGTTTGATGGAATAAAAAGAGCCTGGGCGGAGCTCGATTCATATATGATTGATTATAGATACTGCCTGTGGAATTACAATTTCGTATATGTTAATTATGTAACCGGCGAGCCTTATGTTATTTGTGTTGCAACAAATGCATTTGTGAGCAACAGCTTTACCAGGGATTGGTATCTTAGCTGCCTTGGATATGACAAATACTTAAGCTGCAAAAAGGTCAAGCCGGTATATGAAAAATGGGTAGAGGACTACGACTACGGATATGATGATGATTTTAACGAAACAACGGTTCTATGTAATTCCTATGCAAGCTCCGCACTGGTTAATAGTGCAAAGAATGAAAATGACGTAAACCAGATGCCGGTATATGCAAAAACAAAGAAGCAGCTAAAAGCTGAGAAGAAGGAGGCGAAGAAGGAGGCGAAGAAGGCTGCAAGGATGGCGTCGCATAAGGAGGTAAAGAAGGCTTCAGGTAAATCATATAAAAGGCAGCCGCAGGTTATTAGGGTTAAGACGGTTAAGGATGAGACACCATGCTATATAATCCCAAGATATAATGTGTAAGTCTTGTAGACATCATTTGTCCCATTTGCAGCTATTGTGCATTTGTCTTTTGCACATTTGTCTTATGTGGGATAAATATGTTTACGAATCGACTGATAATACTGTATAATTGATATATGCACGTTATATGGAGGGGTTTATATGGCAACAAAGGAAGAGATAAAAAAGCGTACGGAATATGTTAAAAACGCAATTAAGAATTCCGATGGGGTTAGTAAAGCGGAGCTTATTGCTACTTTGGGAATCAAAGAGCGTTCACTTGAGAATATGATAAAGGAGTTAAAAAATGCAGGCTGGGATATCGTTAACGAGAAGGGCTTGTATTTTTTGCGTAATAAAGACGAGCTTGATAATAAGATAGAAGAGCCGGAATCACATAAGTCAGATGTATATAAGGTTCTTATACTGTTCTGCCTTATGGATAAAAATGGCGGTAAGCTGGAATTATCCGAAAGGGAGCTTTATAAGGCTGTATCCGGGGATGAGGGAAGTGTGAATAGCGACTGGTTTACTAGTGCCGTTGATGAGATGCTTGCCGAAGGATATCTGCATAAGCATGGCAGCAAGTACTCTCTTGGCATGAATTCACCAAGACTTGTTGTTGGAATATATGATGATTATGATGATACGATGCTTCTTGACCTTGCAAGAGAGCTTAGTAATAAATCCGGTTCATCTGAGGCTATTAACAGAATAAAAGAAAGAATTGAATGGCAGTATTCCTGCCAGGATGAAGGCTTTGGTAAGAACATATTTGTAAGACAGGGAAGACATAAGAATATGGACGCTGTCATGGGACTTATCAAGGATAAGCTTCTTACTGTTCCTTATATGGATAAGGCGTTAGAGATAAGCTATAGAACAAGAGAAGGTGAGGCTATATGTAAAAGAGTTAAGGTTGGTATGCTTCTTTATACTGCAAGCCTCGACTGTACATATATTCTTGGGGAAGATACAGAGGATCCGGAAGAGGTATTTTACATTAGATTATCGGGAATTGAATCTATAAAGCCGATTGATGATGTTGCAAATGATGTATATAACACAAAGAAATACGAAGATATCTACAAGAAACTGTTTGGCATTGGCTATGGCAAGGCAGAGCGGGTAGAGATAGCATTTGCAGATAAGCCTTATGTAAGAAGTGTCTTCGAGAAGCTTTGCTTTGAGAGATGTAAGCAGGGCGGAGCGCCTGATATTACAAGGCTTGATGACGGAAGGCTTCTATATATTGATGAGATTATTGGCATTAATAATATGCTTCCATATATTAGAAGAATGCGTGCTGAAAACTGCGAGATTCTAAAGCCGCAGAGCCTTAGAGATTCGATGAAGCAGTCGGCAGAGCGTATACTTTCAAGATATGGCGAAATGGAGGTGTAGGCTGTGAGTGATAAGAGAGTTATTGAGAGACTTACTGATATCATGTCCCTTCTTTTAAACAGAGATTGTGACGATTTTGAATTTGAAGGTCTTACTATTGCGGAGATTGCAAAGATTCTTGGGGTAAATGAGCAGACTATCAGAAACGATATTTATTATATCTATGCTGCTACAAGACTTCCAAAGGGCGAGAATACAGGAAAGAGGGATGTGCCAAAGGGCGGTATCTCACTTGATATTAATGACATGGACGACTTAGATGAAGAACACGAAGACCTTATAGATGCATTTTATGATGATAAAAACAGCCTTAATAAGGTTGACATGGTGAATGCTAAAAAGTATGATGATTTCCACTACTGCATTAATGCAGATGATTTCACTAATCCGTTATATGTAAGTCTTAGCAGTGAGGCTTATGACAGCCTTGTTAACCTGCTTGCCGATAATGGCCTTGGCGAGAAATATATTAATACTAACACAAAGGAGTATTATAGAATTTGCCCGGAGTATAATGATTATACTGCCGCCGATAAGGAGATTGAGGATATTGCGATAGAGGCAATAAGGCAGAACAGATACATAAGCTTTGATTATAAATCATCCGGTGAAAGGGTTTTGATCAAACCTCTTAAGGTAGTTCGTCATAGCAGATTTGGTGTAAGCTATATCATAACCTTAGAGCCTGATATGGACAGACTTAAACCATACAGAGTTGACAGGATGACGAAGCTTAAGATAGAAGACGGTGAAGACTCAGAGTTTGATATGAAGCTTCTTGAGGACCTCCCATATATGTGGAGCATGGATTGTGAAGGAGTCTTTGATGTCAGGATAAAGGTTTATGATGATAATTTTGGCAAGGTTATAGACAAGGTAAAGCGTGACCTTGAATATCATAAGAATGAGAAAGGCCCTGTCTATAAAATAGAAGAGGATAAGGATGGTATTATAGTATCCGGTAAGGTTATTGGCAAGAATGCATTCCTTGCCTGGGTTAGAACATATGGTGCATCTATCGAGATACTTGAACCATCAGAGCTGCGAAGTGATATGATTGAGGAAGCAAAAAGACGTCTTTTGCTTTATTCATAGCTCACCGCAAAAAAATATAATAGCAACTGAGATATACTCATCACAGATAAGAAAAACACAGCAAATGCTGAAGACACAGCTTATCTGATGATGAGTATTTTTTTAATTTCAAGGAGGAAAAGATTATGAACAAATTATTTAACATGATTAGCAAAGTAGGTTACAAGGTAGGTAACAAGGTAAAGAGTGCTGTAAGAGAGGAAAGAGGAGCAAGTGAGCTCGTAGTTTTAGTTGGACTTATTGTTATTACACTAGCGGTTATTATTATCTTCAGAGGTCAGCTTACTAACATCATTAAAGCCGTTGGAACAAAGGTAATTGATTGGATTAATGCAAACTAGGGGGTGAGATATGAATAATAAGAAAATAATATTTGGAAGTATAATTGGCATTGCTATTGTTGCTTTAGGGGCCATGTGCATTTGCATGGCTCCTAAGCAGGAGGAAAAACAAGAGAGTGGTACCGGAATAGGCATTGAAATAAGCGATAAGAAAGAGATAGCGAACAGCGAAGGAAAATCAGTGCATGAAGAGACTTCTGGCTACAAAGATGAAGCAGTGCATAAAGATGAATCAGTGCATAAAGAGACAATAGTGTATGAAGAGGGGTCAGGCTACGAAGAGGAAACTATAGATGTATACGATATGACTCCTGAAGAAATAGCAGAAATAAATAATAAACAGGGGAACAAATCTCAAAGTAAAAATTATGAGATAAATATTGAAGATAGTAGAGCTCAGAATAAAGCAGAAAAAATTGAGCAAAGAAAAAATGAGCGGCAGTAACTGCCCAAAAGAATAATTGATATAATATACTGCGGCTTATCTCGCTGAGATAAGCCGCAGATAAAATGAAACATTAGGAATGAAAAGTATATATTATCTCTATGAAATGGGTAACCCCCAAATACAAGGAAAGGAAGT
>JAEDHX010000052.1 GCA_016296785.1 Coprococcus sp.
AAAAATACGGACCGTAAACATTCCATTTTACAGGTATTATTTTCTCATATTCCTCTATTATTTTTACAACGTAATTGAAGCTATAATTATTCTTCTCCATTGCCTTTCTGATAAATTGATACAAATCTATAAGTTGATAACCAACATGAAATCTGTCAAAATTCGTAGTAGCCATATAATCCTCGCAGAAGATTACACTATGATAATTATACGCACCATGACAATATCCTATACTATAATTGTCAGTCATGAACTCCATATCTTCCAGCTTCCTTTGGCATTTTACCGCCTGGTCATAAAAGTATTCATATGATTTCATGTATAGATATTCAAATTCATTCTTTACCGTTCGTCTAGATATGAATTCTCTTATTTTTTTAATCTCCTGTGTTTTGCCCTTGAAGTTACCCGGACTCTTTGGAACACGTGTATGTCCCTCTTCCTGATAAATTGATAAACCGGCTTTATGAAGCAGGGCAAGGTTAGCCGCTGCTCTCTCCAAATCATGAATGCTATTTGCACTACACTCTCTGCCTTCAAAATATTCACGGGCTACAAATGGGTTGCCATATCTGTCATAAGTAATAAGCTCCCCCTCTTTATTTGGAATAACCCTGTCAATATGAGTAAATCCGACGTTATATAGACTCTCCTTAAATTGTCTCTCCTCTTCAAGTCGCAGCTCATTTCCAACAAGTGGGGACACCTGCCTGATTCCTTTATCTGTCTTAAGTATAATAGCACCTCGTCCTCTTCCATAGCCCATAATTTCCATATCGTATGCATCGTATACCTCACACATTTTCTCAGGCAAAAAAATCCCCTCCTACATTTATTATCATTACCCGATAAATAATTGTATGAGGGGATATTAAAAATAATTCTTAATCCACTAATTTTGTTTAAGATATTCATTTACCATATTCAGCAAAATATTTTTATCATTAAGGCGAGGCTCGTCAAGAACCTTGTCTAAAAGATATTGAAGAATCTGACCCATTCTTTCTCCGGGCTTAACGCCAACAGCAATTAAATCACTGCCATTTACAGCTAAATCCTTAATTGTAAGACAATCCTTCTCAGTCATAATCTCTTCATACATTCTGCAAAGTCCGTCTAACACGTTACGTCTTTCTTCAAGGCGATAATCACTTTGTGCCGCCATATCTGCCTTCTTAATCTTTATAAGTGTTGGAAAGAAATCAGCCCCCATCTTATTGAGTGCTTTTCTAAAGGTCTTCTTTGAAGGAAGCGAGCTGAGTGCATAATCATGCCAGGAAATAAGCTTGGTAACAAGCTTTATCGTCTCATTATCAAATCTTAGACGTTTTAATATATCCTTGGCAATCTCCTGCCCCTTCTTATCGTGACCATAAAAATGATCTATGCCATCTTCACCGACTACATATGAATCCGGCTTGCCAACATCATGCAAAAGAGCTGCAATTCTTAACGCTTCATCAGGCTCAATATTCTTTACAGCCTCTATTGAATGAACACCTACATTATATAAATGATAAGGATTATTCTGAGGTCGCTCCATCATACGGTCAAATTCCGGAAGAATGTAATTAGTAATTCCCATAACATAGGCATCAATTAATTTCTCAGGATGTGCTGATGTAAGAAGCTTAACAAGCTCTACCCTGATTCGCTCAGCGCTTATCTTAGTCAAATGCTCTGCTCTTACTATCATGGCAGTTTTCGTGTCTCTCTCAATATCAAAGCCAAGCTGTCCTGCAAATCTTATCGCTCTTAGAATTCTAAGAGCATCCTCGTCAAATCTGTCTCCGGGATTACCTACTGCCCTGATTACCTTATTATTCAAATCCTCAATTCCGCCAAAGATATCAATAATTCCATCCTTATGGCTATAAGCCATGGCATTGATGGTAAAATCTCTTCTCTTCAAATCCTCATCAAGACTTGATGTAAATTGAACCTCGTCCGGTCGTCTGTGGTCTGTATACTCCCCGTCTATTCTGTAGGTAGTTACCTCATAGCCTTCCTTATCAAACATTACAGTTACGGTACCGTGCTTTATTCCCGTATCTATCGTTCTCTTAAATAGCTCCTTAACCTGCTCCGGTCTTGCTGAGGTAGTAATGTCCCAATCTCCCGGTATGCGCCCAAGTACAGCATCTCTTACACAGCCACCGACAATATAAGCCTCATAGCCTGCTGCCTCAAGAGTTGTAATTATTCTGTTTGCATTATCCGGCATCTCAATTCTCATTACAATTCTCCTACAAATAATCTATATGCAGTGATTTAGTATGCCTTACCAAAATATATCATCTTAGCTGCAGGCTTACCACAGTGTACACATACATCTCCAAGCTTCTCCTGTTCAAAAGGCATACATCTTGTTGTCGCACCGGTCTCTTCCTTGATAGCTGTCTCGCACTCTGTCTCACCACACCACATTGCTTTAATAAAGCCCTGCTTTCTCTCTAATATATCTGTAAACTCATCCCAGTTATTAGCAACATGTGTATTTGCATCACGATGTGCCTTTGCTCTTTCAAACATATCCTTCTGAATAGTATCAAGAAGCTCTCCAACCTTAGCATCAATCTCATCTAGTGAAACAATAACCTTTTCTCTTGTATCACGTCTTACAAGAACTGCCTGGTTCGCTTCAATATCCTTTGGTCCTATCTCTACACGGATTGGAATACCCTTCATCTCCTGCTCAGAGAATTTCCATCCAGGACTCTTATCGCTGTCATCCACCTTAACACGATATCCGCCAAGCTTTTCTTTAAGTTCAGCTGCCTTCTCAAGAACGCCTTCCTTCTTCTGCATAATAGGCACAATCATAACCTGAACAGGTGCAACCTTTGGTGGAAGAACAAGTCCTGAATTATCTCCATGTACCATTATTATTGCTCCTATAAGACGTGTTGTCATACCCCATGAGGTCTGGTGAACATATTTGAGCTTATTATCCTTATCTGTAAACTGTATTCCAAATGCCTTAGCAAAGCCATCACCAAAATTATGGCTTGTACCGGACTGAAGTGCCTTACCATCATGCATAAGTGCTTCTATAGTATAAGTAGCCTCTGCACCGGCAAATTTCTCCTTATCAGTCTTTCTACCCTTTACTACAGGAATAGCAAGTACATCCTCGCAGAAATCTGCATATACATTAAGCATCTGTATTGTTCTTTCCTCTGCCTCTTTTGCTGTAGCATGAGCAGTATGGCCCTCCTGCCATAAGAACTCTCTTGAACGAAGGAATGGTCTTGTTTCCTTCTCCCAACGAACTACTGAACACCACTGATTATATACCTTTGGCAAATCACGATAAGACTGTATCTCGTCCTTATAAAAATCGCAGAATAATGTCTCCGATGTAGGTCTTACACACATACGCTCATTTAACTCATTAAGGCCTCCGTGTGTAACCCAGGCAACCTCAGGCGCAAATCCTTCAACATGATCCTTCTCCTTCTGAAGCAGGCTTTCAGGAATAAACATAGGCATATAAACATTCTCTACACCTGTCTCTTTAAACTTAGCATCAAGCTGCTTCTGGATTAATTCCCATATAGCATAACCTGCCGGCTTAATTGCCATACATCCTTTAACATTTGTATATGAAATAAGCCCTGCTTTAATTACAACATCCGTATACCACTGGGCAAAATCATCATCCATTGAGGTAATAGCCTCAACAAGCTTCTTATCGTTAGCCATATCTCCATCTCCTTTTAAATATTAATAAAGCATTATTCAAGAACACATCCGATGCTCTTACTTCGAAATGCGCGTCAGCCTTGCTAACATCTTCATCTGAGTATAACAAAACAAATTCAATAATTCAAGATAATACAAAAGGACCATACAAAAATGTACAGCCCCTTAATATAAAATACATTCAACATTAATACGATCCTAAAACTCGTCCAATTCAATTACTTCAAATGCCTTTCCCTCCGGCTCATTCTTGAAAACCATATGCTCTCCTGTTACCGGATGGTCAAATTCAAGTCTTGAGGCATGAAGTCCTATCTGCTGATATTGCTTCTTAACCTTCTGAAACTTTGGATTATATTTTGTATCACCCCAGATACCGCATTTCCTGCTTGCCATCTGAACACGAATCTGGTGTGTTCTTCCTGTAACAAGTGTAATCAAAACATAGCTTAATATGCCCTTATCAGTCTCCATAACATCAAGGACCTCATATGAAAGCTCTGAATACTTAGCTCCCGGCGTATCCTTTGTTGCCACACTCGTTATATTGCTCTTACTGTCATGAACAAGATAGTCTGTTAATACCCCTTCATCACAAGGAAGCTCGCCTGTAAGGATGGCCTGGTAGTATTTTACCATATCTCCATTTTCACTCTGCTTCGACAAATTAGCTGCAGCTTCCTTTGTCTTTGCAAATACCATTATTCCCCCGACAGGTCTGTCAAGCCTGTGAATTGCCGCAAGATACGGTTCCTCGCTACGGTTCTCCTTCTCATATATATGCAGCTTTAACATACCGGTCATGTCTGTAGAATTTGTTTTATCTGATTGTGATGGCACACCGTATGGCTTAACACAAACTATGATGCTTTCATCCTCATGTAAAATGTTTAATCTCATCTCTTCCTCCCGATATACGTGTATTACATCCTGAATCTGTAACCCACACCCCATACAGTTTCAATATACTGAGGCTTAGATGTATCAAATTCTATCTTCTCACGTATCTTCTTAATATGAACAGTTACGGTTGCAATATCTCCAATACTCTCCATATTCCAAATCTTATTAAACAGCTCTTCTTTAGAAAATACCTTATTAGGATTACTAGCTAAGAAAACAAGCAGGTCAAACTCTTTATTTGTAAATACCTTTTCTTCATTATCAATGTAAACACGCCTGTCTGTTCTGTCTATCTTAAGACCTCTTATCTCAATTATATTATTCTGAAGTGCTGTTGAACCGATAAGTCTCTCATATCTTGATATATGTGCCTTTACTCTTGCCACAAGCTCTGAAGGACTAAATGGCTTCGTAACATAATCATCTACACCAAGACCAAGACCTCGTATCTTATCTATATCGTTCTTCTTGGCCGTTACCATGATAATAGGTATATCCTTTTCCTCTCTTATTGCTTTACATATCTCGAAACCATCCATATCAGGAAGCATAAGATCAAGTATTATGAGACTGTACTCTTCTTCCTGCGCCTTTTTAAGACCCGCGGCACCATTTGTTTCAATCTCAACCTCAAAATTATTAAGCTCCAGATAATCTCTCTCAAGCTCTGCAATACTAAGTTCGTCTTCTATAATAAGAATCTTACTCATTAGTAACCTCCTCCTTAATATATTTCTTCAAAGTAAATAATATGGTTGTTCCCTTATCCTTCTGGCTCTTCGCCCATATCTTACCGCCATGCTCCTCAATAATCTTCTTGCAAATAGCAAGTCCAAGACCACTTCCGCCTCGCGACTGTCTGGCACTGTCGGCTCTATATGTTCTGTCAAATATATGAGGCAGGCTTGCTTCATCTATACCCTTTCCATTATCGCTGATTGAAACCTTAACCATATCATCGGCATCATGAATATATATCTCTATCTTGCCCTGTTCCTTACCCATATATTTCATGGAATTAGTAACAATATTATTAATAACTCTCTTTAGCTGGTCAGGATCAACAATTACTCTGATATCCTCTTTACAATAATTATTATAAACCAGCGTCATATCCTTTGCTTCAAGCATTGCCTGAATCTCTTCCATACAGTCGGCAAAATAATCCTTAACCGGCACTCTGTGAAACTCATAAGGAATGGCATTATTATTAATATTAGTATAAAGAGAAAGCTCATTAATAAGTGCATCAAGTTCATTTGCCTTATTATATATCATCTTAAGATACCGCTCTCTTTTCTCCGGCGTATCGGCAACACCATCCATGATACCCTCAACATATCCCTTAATTGTAGTAATCGGTGTCTTTAGGTCGTGGGAAATATTACTAATAAGCTCTCTGTTTTCTTCCTCATAACGTATCTTTTCATTTACAGATTCACTTAGCTTATCCTTCATATCATCAAAGGTTCTGCATAGCTCCCCTATCTCATCATCTCTGCTTGTATCATAGTCAAGATTAACATCAAGATTACCTGCACCTATCTCCTCAGCAGCCTTCTTAAGCTTTACAAGAGGATTTACAAATTGTCTGTAAATAATAAATGCTACAACTGCACTAAGCACCAGCATAAGAAATACTAAAAGAATTGTATATCTGGCAATTGTGCTCTTAAATTGCTGCATATAGTTTCCGTAATAGGTAAGAATATAAAGGGAAACCTTATCCTTGCCCGAATAATATGTTATCTGGTTACATAAAAACAGCTTAGGCGAGGTAATGATAAACTCTTTTACATAAAACTCATCATTAACTGCTATATTATCACCACTACCTGTTTCAAATTTGTCGTATATGGCATTGTCATCATTCTTATTATATATATCCATAAGCTGCTGTCTTAATGGAATATCAAAGCTGCTATTACCAACAAAGCAGAATTCACCATCTTCAATTACAACAATAGAAGAATTCATTGCAAGTGCATTATGATTTATCTCCTTCAAATAATCCTTATCTGTTAGCAGTTCTTTATTCTTTCTAAAATTACTAATAATCTCTTCTTTAAAATCTGAAACCTTGCTATATATTTCGCGGACAGGATCTCTAATTGAGTAAATGGATGTAATTGATGACTCATCTCCATAGACTCCATTTACATAGCTCTGACCTATATAAAGCGTTCCAAGCAACATAATTATTATTGCTAATAGCCATAATATTACTATTGCCAGTTTAAGCTTTTTTGTTATCTTCATTACACTAATATCCTTTCGGTCCTCGTACCACAACGTTGTTATCCAAGTCATAGTATATCATACTTATTAGTGTTACATTTATGAAGTTTTTATAAACAATATTTCCGTCTTTCTTGTTTCGTCTCCCTTATTTTGCTTTTCTTCTAAATAGCCGTTTTTTCTCTGACTTCATTTCTGCAGCAGCTATCTCCCTCCTTGCCTGCTGCATCTCACGCATGGTAGTATCAAGCTTCTTATAGCGGGCCTCCTCACGCTCCTCCTGCTCTCTCATTATTATGTCCATTTGTTTTGTTACGCCCTCTACCACATTTGCTGATACCGCCTGGCTAAGCGGCTTTATATTCTCCTTAATTGAATTACCAACCACCTTATTCATAAGTGTCTGAAATTGAGCCATTTTGAAATCAACTACTCGTTCGCCATCTATATTTATTCTGCTTACCTCTGTTGTATCCTTAACTAACTCCTCAGTAAAATCGTATTCCTTAAGCAAATCCTCACCCTTATTCATCGCTTCGTATACTTGTTCCTTATTATCCATGATTTCATACATTTTCTTAACCAGACTGTTTATTGCCTTTAACTGGATTCCCTTATCCTTAAGAAGCTTTACCTTCTGCAGAATTTTTATATCCTGCTCCTCATACTCTCTGTGCCCCATTTCATTTCTCTTTATCTTAATGTCTAGCTCTTCCTCCCAGTATCTTAGGACATGTGCCTCAACTCCTGTTAATTTAGAAGCTTCGCCAATTGAATATGTTTTCATTATGTATGCCTCCTACTATTATATTGTCATACTCCTTTTTACTCTTTCATAAAAATTCTACCTAAATACCCAGGCTTCTACAATTAATATCGTACTCTATTTTTCTACACAAAATTATATATTAAGCCTTTCTTGTTTTTCTATTGACTTTAGAAGTTTTGCCTTATATACTAGGGTTGGATAAAATTAATAGATTCATTCTCATTAATTTTTATGAAAATATCCGGTGATTATTTTCCGGTATAATAATACAAACCAGGAGGAATTAAACATGTCAACAAAAGCTATGTACAAGATCGAAGAGATCGGTAAAGGCAAAGTAGGTTTCTCAAAGACACGTTCTATCATTGAGGGCGCGTTCTATGGAAACAATGTAGTAAAGGTTAATACACTTAAGGAAGCATACAATCTTGCAAAGAACTCACCTGGAACAATCGTTACAGATATGCCTGTTTACAGAGGCGAAGAGTTTGGACTTGATGCAGATGCAAAGGTTCTTTTATTTAATGATGGTGCTGTTACAGGTCGTTATGCTACAGCTCGTCGTATTAAAGGAGAGCCGGGTGTAGATGATACAAAGCTTGACAAGGTAGTTATGGACGCTGTTTATAAGACACGTTTCAAGAAGTTATATCATGCAACTTGTTTTGTAGGCCTTGATAAGGAATTTATGGCAAAGGCTCATCTCCTTATTCCGGAAGGTGAAGAGAACCTTCTTTATAACTGGATGCTTAACTTCCAGTATATGTCAGATGAATATGTTAAGATGTACAAGGAGTCTAAGCCAATCGCTGATGGTAAAGAGCCGGATATCTATATCTTCTCAGATCCACAGTGGAAGCCAACAGAGAGCCCTGATGTAGACTACAGCTGTCTCTCAGATCCACTTACTCTCTGCTATTTTGATACAGACCAGAACTGTGCTGCAATCTTAGGTATGAAGTACTTTGGTGAGCACAAGAAGGGTACTCTTACAATGGCTTGGGCACTTGCTAACAGAAATGGTTATGCAGCATGCCACGGCGGACAGAAGGAGTACACACTTGAAGATGGTTCTAAGTTCGTTGCATCAGTTTATGGACTTTCAGGTTCAGGTAAGTCAACACTTACACATGCTAAGCATGGTGGTAAGTATCCTGCAATCAAGGTTCTTCATGATGATGCTTTCATTATCAACTCAGATACATGTGCTTCAATAGCACTTGAGCCAACATACTTCGATAAGACAGCTGATTACCCAACAGGTTGTCCTGATAACCAGTATCTTCTTACTGTTCAGAACTGTTCAGCTACTATGGATGAGGATGGCAAGATTCAGCTTGTTACAGAAGATATCAGAAATGGTAACGGACGTGCAATTAAGTCAAAATTATGGTCACCTAACCGTGTAGATAAGATTGATGCTCCTGTTAATGCTATTTTCTGGATTATGAAGGATCCAACAATCCCACCAGTAATCAAGTTAAAGGGTGCTGCTCTTGCATCAGTTATGGGTGCTACACTTGCAACAAAGACATCTACTGCTGAGCGTGTTGCTGCCGGTACAGATATGAATGCTCTTCGTATCGTTCCTTATGCTAACCCATTTAGAACATACCCACTTGTTAACGATTATGTTAAGTTCAAGAAGCTTGTTGAAGAGAAGAACGTAGATTGCTACATCATCAATACTGGTGATTTCATGGGCAAGAAGTGTACACCTTCTGATACACTTGGTATTCTTGAAGCTATCGTTGAGAAGCGTGCCGAGTTCAAGCAGTGGGGTCCATTCGAGGATATCGAGATTATGGATTGGGACGGCTTCGAGGTTAACCTTGATGATGCTGATTATAAGGCACAGCTCAAGGCTGCTATGCAGAACCGTGTAAATGCTGTTGAAGGCTTTGCAACAAAGAAGGACGGCTATGATAAGCTTCCTGATGAGGCATTAGCTGCACTTACTAAGCTCGTTGATGCACTTTAAGATTATCTTCTATAGCAATATAGAATAATATAAAAAGGCATATCATGTTACTTTTATTAATAACATGATATGCCTTTTATAATTTGTATAATAATAGATATTAATTATTTATTTTAGTAATTAAGAATTTGCCGTCTTCAACCTTCTTGAAGTGAACATTCTTATAATTAGTTCCTATTATAAATTCTTTCTCATCCTCAGTTGTTCTAAGATTATTCAGAGACTCCTCAGATAATGCCTTAAGAAGAATATCCGTAAAAATCTCTTCCGGAGGAATATTCATAAACTCATCAATATTAGCTGCCGACTGTCCTTCTCCAAGCTGCTGAGGATAGCTAATCATTTTTGACAGATTTTCCATATCCTTATTCTGGAATATAGTTATAATCTGCTTTGCATAAGACTCACTCTCGTCTCTCGTCTGACGGGTAACATCAGCCCTGCTATTATAGTAATCCTGAAATATTATATACTCTGTAATTTCCTTAACTACGTCATCAAGCGTAGTCACATATGTATATAAGGAATAATTTACATGCTCATCACTCCAGAATACTATTCTTCCGGGATTTAATGTGTAATATGTCGCACCATAGCCATTTATGCTGGTTGACAGCATATCGCCATCGCTTGTATTTTCTACCTTTGCAAGGTCGTAGCCCTTATATTTACAAGAGCCCCTAAGCTCACACTCAAGACCGTTATATATAAAAGAAACAACAGCAATTTCATTATCCTCTATGCGATAGCTTATCTCTGAAATCTTTGGAGCCTTAATATCGATATAGAGTCCGATATTAATAAATTCATCAGGAGAATCAACCTCACCACTTTGAATTACACTTTCCTCAGATGTACTGTCATCAGCTTTATCACACGATACTAATAGTGCCATCAAACAGCAAAGAATTAACAGCACCAATATTCGGTTAAATATTCCCCTTATTTTTATCTTCTTTACCATCATTGCTCCTTTGTAATATCATTCTTCTTATCTGCACAAATAGCATATAATTCTAAATATCTATAGTCTTGCGAGCATAAGCATTACTATAAGACACTGCATTATAAGCATTGCCGGAATACCTAACGAGAACTTCTTCTTAGTTGTCTTGTGATGATAAGCCCTCATTCCAATAAATGCACCTGCCGCACCTCCAATAGCGGATACGATAAGCAATACCTTTTCCGGTATGCGTTTTTTGACAGTCCTGCCTGTTCGTGGAGCTCTTCCGGCCTTTGCCTTTCTTTTATCAATTCCAAACATATAGAACGATACCATATTAATAATTAATAAATATATGGCAAATATACCATAGATAATAATTGTTGTAGTATTCATACTCCACCTTTAGTGACAGCCTTTCTGTTCACATTTATACTTCATATTAGGGTCTGTAGGATCCCATGTATGCCAGGACTCAAGCTTATATGCCTTAGGCTTTGGAAATGGTCCTACGTCGTCACTATAGAAAATATTTACTGCTGTCTTAAGAGAACAGTTATCATATATCCACTTTGCATCGCCCGCCGTTAACCTGATACAACCATGAGAGCATGTTGTACCAAGCATATTATATGCACTTACGCTAAGCACATTATTATTGTTCTCTGCATTATAGTATACGGAATGGAATAAGAAGCTCTGGTATATCTGTGTACACCACTGGCCCCAACAAGGACCCATAAGTGTAAGCCATCTATACTTACATGGCGTATAATATGTACCGGTCGGAGTTGCTTCTCCTGTTGAGCAAATAAATGCCTTTACAGGAATTGTATATCCCTTTCCTTTATCCTTAGCATAAACTGTAACAATATTATGTGTCTTATTTACCTTTATCAAATAGGAATCCTGTTTACCTATAATTTTATCTACATCAGTAAGGCGTCTTCCTTTTTTGTCAAAATAGAACTTATAGCCGGATACGTATGCCCACTTCTCCCTGTACATAACACCTCTTTCAGAGAAGTAATAATAATTATCATTTATCTCTACATATCCTGTAGCAAGTGTGCCGTTTTTCTTTACATAGTAGAACTTGCCGGCTACCTGCTTAAAACCGGGCTTAGTATATCTTATGCCTCTCTTACCAAATAAATATCTCTTTCCATTTACCAGATAAGAACGATTTCTTACAAGCTCTCCATTTTCCTTGTAATAATACTTATTGCCGCTTTTACTCTTATACCATCCGTTATATGGAGTACCATTCTTCTTGAATCTGTATCTGGCGCCATTTATGGTTCTTACTCCTTCCGTAAGATAGCCATACTTGCTGAAGTTATAATAGTACTTTGAGCCCTGAACCTTTCTGGCTCCTGTATAAGCCTTACCATTACCACCAAAATAGTATTTCTTTCCGGAAATTCTCACCCAGCTCTTTTTTACAAGCTTGCCATTTGAGCGGAAATAGTAATAGCTCTTATTAAGCTTATTAAGACCCGTAAATGCTTTTCCTTTGCTTCCAAAATAGTATCTATCATTATTTATGGTTATCCATTTATCCTTTTGCATAACACCATACTTGTTAAAATAGAAGTAATATCCGCTAATCTTCTTTAGCCCAACAACAGCTCTTCCATCTTCACCTAAGTAATACTTATTACCATTATATGTCCAAAAGCAGTTCTTCTTCATTACACCATTTTCATCAAAAGCATAGAAGGAAATGACCACTTCTCCGCTAACTACTTCATTTATAGCAATAACAGCATTCTTGACAGGAAGGTCATTTCTATAATATTTCATACCATCCTCTTCTAAATACCATCCGTTCTTTACCTCTAATGATTCATCAGTCTCTTCTGCTCTTGATATAATAGAGTAACTAAATGAAAGCATAATAATAGCAATAATAAATAAATACTTTCTCAATTGTCTCATAATATAAGCTCCTTATTTTCCTTTGGAATATTTGGGATTTATCTGCTGCATTCTGACTCCCAATACAAGGCCTATCTCTGCTAATGTAAATAACATCGCAGATCCACCATAACTGATAAACGGAAGTGAAACACCTGTATTAGGAAATAAATTTACAGCAACAAATACATTTACAATTATCTGGTAGGTAAT
Source organism: Coprococcus sp. (assembly GCA_016296785.1). Classification (GTDB taxonomy): domain Bacteria; phylum Bacillota; class Clostridia; order Lachnospirales; family Lachnospiraceae; genus Coprococcus. The sequence continues at coordinate 12,676 of JAEDHX010000052.1, forward strand.
ATGAAGCATAACACCAATTACCACCAAGCTTCCATATAAATTTCTGGATTCCTTTACTACCTTTTTCATCTGGAACAAGAGATAACCATACATAATGAACAATATGGCAACACCAATTAACCCAAGCTCTTCACAAATAATAGCAAATATCATATCATTCTGTGCTTCGGGTATATTAATAAGCTTCTGCGTACCGTTACCAAGACCTTTGCCAAGCAGTCCGCCACTTCCAATGGCATATAATGACTGAAGCACCTGATATCCTATTGAATTAGCATATCGTTCAGGGTCCATCCATGCAAAGAATCTTCTCATCTGATATGGGTAATTGTCAATCTCCGATTCAAGTGGCAGGTTATTTTTTACTAATATCAGGAATATAGTTACACCTATCCCAATAATGAGCAAAGCTCCAAGATGAAGCTTCCAATTGTGACTAACAATAAATGTAAGTGTAAATACCATTAGCATTAGAATAATAGCACTACTAAGATTAGATGAAATTAAAAATACTGCACCTGCCTGTATTGCTACTAAAATCCATACAAATATAATGAACTTCCAATCATCCATTAACTTCCAATTACGACTTATTATTGCTGCCATAAAGATAATCACGCATATTCTAACAAAGTCAGCAACCTGTATCTGAACACCGAATATTACTACCCACCTGGTAGCTCCATTTACACTTATTGCAAAACCGGTAAATAGAAGACCCAGGGAAGCAAGTGCAAGAACATACACAATCCAACATAGCTTTTTAATAAATTTAAAATTAATAAAGAATAGTACTGCCATTGCAATGAATCCAACAACAATATTCACACACTGTTTCTTAAAATAAAAGGCAGAATCATAATTGGTTGTACTGCTTATCGAGGCAGAATAGCTAGAAGCACTAAATATCATAATTAGGCCAAAAGCGCACAGAAATAATACTGCCGTAATTATCTTAAAGCTTACGCCAGAGGTATATACTGTTTTCTTTTCCTCGCTACCATTTGTACTCATATCTTCTACCTGTCAGGCTTGATAATGTCCCTGACCTTCGCTCCTATATATACATAATTATTATCTGACTTTAATTCAATATATTCACCCTTATTGTAGCCGGTTATTGCAGCTTCAAAGCCTTTAATATTGTCCTTCCTGCCATAGTTGCAGTAGAATCTGCCGGATTCAAAAGCATATGATAATACAGAATTAATCTCCGGACTGCCTGCCTTATTAATATATGTACAGGAATATCTGATCTCTAATCTGTTATCTGAAGATATATCTTCCTTCACAATTGATATTTCTCTTCCGGTTTTATCGCTATATTTTATCTCCATATTAGCACATAAATAATCGCTGCCATAAAAATTAATCTCAAAATTAATTTTCTTATCTGATACGTCTTTACAGTAAAGGCTGACTAACTGGTTCTTACTGTTTACTGCAAAATATACGTCCAAATCCTCCATTGATTCGGTTTTGTCATTTATAACCTCGAACAGCTCCTCCATATCATATCCGGTAAGCTTTTCAATTAGCTTATCAGCCTCTTTTCCTGTATCAGTTGATATATTATAACAATCCTGAACATATGTGGCAATATCATTTGCATTAAAAGCTATGCGATAAACCTTACATTTTATCTCTTTTCCGCCAATATTAAAGTATTTCTTACCACATCTTTCAGATTCAAGGTTTAATACAAGGTCAATTGTTTCTTTATACAGGTTACTAAATGAGTTCTCCTCCTTTGCCGTACCGGTAAGTGCCTGCATAAGCTGCTTATAGCTTTTAGCCTTTTTACCAACAAAGAAGGCGCTATTATAATCTATCTCCATATTATATGGCTTCCTGCCAATGCCCTCACAGCCTATAATTGATGTATCTGCATCAGCATATAATGACAATTCCTTCTTTGACTTATCTTTTTTCTTATTCTCATATGAAACATATGTATAGAATTTGTTCTCGTCCTTATTTCTGCGAATACTGCCATTAACGTATCTGTCCTCATCATCACTAATCAGCTCTACGTCAAAGTTGCCCTTCATCATGGAATATGCCATGTCGTAGCCGCCATATTTCTGATTAATTCCTGATTCGCCTGCGG
>JAEDHX010000114.1 GCA_016296785.1 Coprococcus sp.
AAATAATATACCAATCAGAAATCCTACTGCAGGTGGAATCCATGAAATAATCCCCTGTTCTTCCGACATATCTATTGACGGAATGAGCAGAGACCATACTGATGCTGCTATCATCACACCTGATGCAAAACCCATCAAAAGCTTTTCAAACCTTTCATTCATCTTATTCTTCATAAAGAATACCATTAATGAACCAAGCGACGTGCCTGCAAAAGGAATAAGAAGTCCTATAATCGTATTAATATTCATTGTATCACTCCATTTTAATCAAAATTAACCACAAATAACTCCGCCACCAACGATATAATCATCTTCGTAAAATACTACTGCCTGGCCCTTTGTTATTGCTCTTACAGGTTCATCAAATATTACTTCAACATGATTATCATCAAGCATTGAAATAGTACAAGGTGTTCCCTTGTGGGCGTATCTTATCTTTGCAACTACTTTCATAGGCTTATCAAGCTTATCAACAGACATAAAGTTCACTTTGTCTGCTATAAGTCTGTCTGAGAATATATCTTCATTCTCCCCAATTACTACTTCATTGGTATCAGGTCTTATATCTGCAACAAATACAGGATGCCCCATAGAAAGGCCCAGGCCTTTTCTCTGACCTATTGTATAATGAATAATTCCTTTATGGCGTCCGATAACATTTCCATTAACATCTACAAAATTACCCGAAGGCAATGACAAACCAGCTTCCTTCTCCAGATAACCTGCATAGTCGCCATCAGGAATGAAGCAAATATCCTGACTGTCAGGCTTATTTGCAACCAAAAGGCCAATTTCATTTGCTATATCGCGTATCTCATCCTTTGAATACTCACCAACAGGCATTAAGGTTCTTGATAACTGCTCCTGAGTCAGATTATAAAGAGCATACGTCTGGTCCTTTGCAACTCCTTTAGCAACCTTTAATGTATATCTTCCGTTTTCAAGTCTTATAACTCTTGCATAATGTCCTGTTGCTATATAGTCACCGCCAATGCTCATACATCTGTTAAGCAAGGCTTCCCATTTAACATATCTGTTACAAGCTATACATGGATTAGGTGTTCTGCCATTTTTATATTCATCAACAAAATAATCTATTACATGCTTTTTGAATTCATCCTTGAAATTCATAACATAATATGGGATGTCTAATTTCGATGCCACTCTTCTTGCATCATCAACAGCAGTAAGTCCACAGCAACCACCATTTTCACTTGTTAGCTGAGTATCTTCATCCTGCCATATCTGCATAGTCACACCAATAACATTATAACCTTGTTTCTTTAGTAGATATGCAGCGACTGAGGAATCTACGCCTCCTGACATACCTACACATACTGTTTTTGTCATTTATCTCACCAAATCCTAATATTGTCTATTATTTTGTAAGTATGTTATCATGATGGAAGCATTTTTTCAATGTTTCATAATTATTATCTAGTATTCCTCATCAACAGGTGTTTCAGAAATATCAGTTTTTGGTTTCTCAAGACCTTCTATCTTTATATTATTCTTCGTAGCATAGTCCCAAAGTGCTGCATGTATTGCTTCTTCTGCAAGAAGCGAGCAATGCACCTTAACAGGAGGTAGTCCGTCAAGTGCCTCCATAACTGCTTTATTTGTTACACTTAAGGCTTCATATATAGTTTTACCTTTTACAAGCTCTGTGGCCATGGAGCTTGTTGCAACTGCAGCTCCACAGCCAAAGGTCTTAAACTTAACATCACGAATCACTTGATTCTCATCTATATCAAAATATATTCTCATTATATCGCCACATTTTGCATTACCTACTGTGCCGACTCCGCTTGCATTTTCTATTTCTCCAACATTTCTGGGATTAGAAAAATGATCCATTACTTTTTCACTATACATACTTTTTTCTCCTTGTATTTATTTAGTATTCTTCTTAATATAATCCTCATATAAAGGTGACATGTTCCTAAGATTATTGATTATTCTCTTAACATTATCAACTACATAATCAATCTCTTCTTTTGTATTTTCATAACCAAGTGTAAGTCTTAACGAGCCATGTGCAATCTCATGAGGAAGTCCTATTGCAAGAAGCACATGCGAAGGGTCAAGCGAGCCTGAAGTACATGCTGAGCCGCTTGAAGCACATATTCCCGCCATATCAAGCATAATTAGAATAGATTCTCCCTCAACGAACTGGAAGCTTACATTTACATTATTTGGAAGTCTTTTTGTTTCATGACCATTTAGCCTTGTATATGGTATTTCTGTTGTAAGTCTCTTTATAAGATAATCTCTAAGAACTGTCTCATTCTTAATTCTTTCATTCATGGATTGTACGGCAAGCTCAGTTGCTTTACCTAAGCCAATAATTCCAGGCACATTTTCAGTTCCGGCGCGTCTTCCTCTCTCCTGACTTCCCCCATGAATAAAGCTTCTAAGACGAAGTCCCTTTCGTATATACAAAAATCCAATTCCTTTTGGGCCATTAAGCTTATGTCCGCTCGCACTTAGCATATCTATATTCATCTCATCTACATTAATAGGTACCTGTCCAAATGCCTGTACTGCATCAGTATGGAATAATGCCCCATATTCATGAGCTATCCTTCCAATTTCCGTAACAGGCTCAATAGTCCCAATTTCATTATTTGCAAACATAACTGATACAAGAATTGTATCTTCTCTTATTGATGATTTTAGCTGGTCAAGCCTTATAATTCCCTTTTCATCTACATCAAGATAAGTAATCTCATAACCCTTTGACTCAAGATATTCACAAGTATGAAGAATTGCATGATGTTCAATCTTAGAAGTTATTATGTGCTTTCCTTTATTCGAATAAGCTTCGGCAGTTGCTTTAAGCGCCCAGTTATCAGCTTCAGAACCGCCTCCTGTAAAATATATCTCCTCTGATTTAGCGCCAATTGCATCTGCAATAATATCTCTCGCATTACTAATCGCATTCTTATTTCCTGATGCAATACTATATATACTTGATGGATTACCAAACTTCTCAGTAAAGTATGGCAGCATGGCTTCAACAACTAAAGGGTCTGTAGCTGTTGTAGCTGCATGATCTAAATAAACCGTCTTACTCATATATGATCCTCCTTGTATTCTATATCCTATCATTTTACTAGGATTATGTTTTAAAATAATTCCGAGTGTTTCACTCGGATATACATTAGATATAACACAATAAAAGGAGAATGTCAACATACCTAAATGTACTAATATAAGTATATTCATTCTCCTTGTAT
>JAEDHX010000006.1 GCA_016296785.1 Coprococcus sp.
TGTAGTGGTAGATGAAAGTTTAGTGGGTAAATTAGGTTGTTGTAAGCCGGAAAACAAGATGAAAAACCCACTAATGTAGTGGTAGATGAAAGTTTAGTGGGTAAATTAGGTTGTTGTAAGCCGGAAAACTAGAAGAAATACCCACTAATGTAGTGGTAGATGAAAGCTTAGTGGGCAAAGCAAGTTAGGAGGTAGGTATTATAGATATAAGGGAGATTAATAATGAAATAGCGCATATTGAAAATTTGATAAATATTGCAGAAAGAGATGTGCAAAATGCTCCCAAGGGGAGACTTAGGATTGCACATAATCATGGAAATGCGCAATATTACTATGTATCTGAAAATACAGATTATCTGGGGAAATATATTAGAAAAAAGAATTGTGATTTCATTCATTTGCTAGCTCAAAAAGATTATGCAAGAAAGACAATAGAAACGTTAGAGCAAAAGAAAAAAATCTTATGTAGCATAAAAGATACTATATTAGATTTTGATGAAAACAAAGTATATAGGGAATTAAATGAAGATAGAAAAAAGCTGGTATCTCCATACTACATATCTGATAAAGAATACATTGAAAAGTGGAATGCAGAGGTATATGAAACAAAACCTTTTCAAGAAGAGCAGCAATATATGATAACAGAGCGTGGTGAGCGGGTAAGATCAAAATCTGAGAAGATGATTGCAGATAAACTGTTGATGCTTGGAGTGCCATATAAATATGAACGTCCGCTTTATTTGTCAAGGATAGGAGTTGTATATCCGGATTTTACGTTACTAGACATAACAAATAGAGAAGACGTAGTATTAGAACATTTTGGAATGATGGATAATAATTCATATTGTGAAAATGCAATTAGGAAGATAAATGGATATCAAAGAAATGGCTATTACCCTGGAAAGAATTTTTTGTATACTTTTGAAACATATAAGAATCCTGTTGATATAAAGAATTTTGAGATAATGATTCGAAATAGGTTTCATTTGTAAATATAGGTAAACGCTCCATAGTCTTATAGAGTTAAAAAACAGCTCATTCAGCAAGGCAGATATACGGATTGTATTGACGAGCTTATTTTTAAGGTCATAAATGCACCGTCCAAGAGAATGAAAATTGAATATGTCTAAGGCAAATCTCACGATGGCTTTGGGCTACAACAGACCAGACGATATTCCCATAACGCTCTCTACTGTGATGCAGAACATCATAGACGATAAAACGCTTGATGTTTCACAGGGTATTATCCACCACAGCGAGAGCGTTGACCTACTTCCGTCAAACATTGAGGTGTCGGGCTTTGAGGTAAGGCTAATTAATGCAATGAGCCGTGAGCGTGTGCTGAAAACCTATGTCAATGAGGTTATTTAGCAAAAACCATCTATCATTTATTAGAGGAACACCTGTGTTAGTGCAGTTATATATTGTTGTATGCCTATCTTGTATTTCAATCAACGCATCGTTGATTGCATATATTCAGAATTGAAATTAGTAAAATTCATAAAATAAGAATTCAATCCATTACTTTATGAGCATAATTATGCTATAATTGTGAAAAAAGGAGTGAAACATTATGCCACTTATTATGCCTATTAAGGATTTACGCAATACAACCGAGATTTCTAATATCGCACACAAGGAACAGGAGCCTATTTTTATTACCAAAAACGGATATAGCGATTTGGTTGTGATGAGTAGTGAATTATACGATAAATTTGCAAGAATGAATCGCATCGACCAAGCAATCTTCGAATCTGAGCAAGAAATTGCTAACGGTGCAGAAGCAGTTGACGTAGAAATAGTTTTTGCAGAATTGGAGAAAAAACATTTTGGATAAATACAAGGTATAAGTCAACCCCAGAGCAATGCATCAAATGACATTATAAATCATTTGGTGCTTGTTTTGAATTAACATTTATATAAAATTCGATGGTCTTTATTCTAAAGCTATGTTATGATTTAGACAGTATTGTGAGTAAAACTAATTTATAAAAAGAAGGTGGATTCGATGGGGTCAAAGGCATATTATCAGAACCGGATAATTCAGTGTGAGAATGATATTAGGGGTAACAATGAAAAGATTCAAATTCTATGGGGCAAAATAGAAGGCCTTAAAAGTAAAAAGGCTATTGATATTCAGTATTTAGACGAAAGAAATTCATCCTTTCTGAAATTCCAGGATGCTAAGTCAAAGGGAGTTACTTTGTATGGTGAACGTTTGAGATCACATGTTAATTCAGGGGCACAGCTTACCCTTTGTTCATACTTTGATGGAATTGATACTAATATTAGGAGAAAAATACGGTTGCTTAAGGAAGAAAATAGCGTTCTTCAACGTGAAATCGATTATTGTAAAGCTGAGATTGCAAGAATTGAACGTGAGGAAAAAGAAGAGGAAGAGCGACAGAAACAGCTTGTAGTTCAGGCGTAAGTTAGGGGAAAGGTGGATATATGGCGGATTTAATAGTAAATGATTCGGATTATGAAAGTATAGGGGATGCATATAAAACCATAGGTACTTATTTGGAAGAAATAATAACAGATTACCTTTCTATTATTGATTATATTTGTATCGATGGAATAAAAAGTGGAAATGTTCATGACAACTTGTTGCTATTTAAGCAGACTGCTTCTTTGTTAAGTGGGCAGATTAACACAGCAACAAAGCTTGCAACACAGATATGCGAGGACTTCGTTAGTGATATAGATGAAGCAGATGGGGATTTGTATTAGGAGGTAATATGGGTAACACAACAACAGCTACAGACATATCCATTGAAAAGCTTGCAGAATATTCCGGGCTTTTGGAGAATCTGAAGGAAAAAAACACAACAGAGATAACAGATATGCTAGATGATATAAACGGGTTACTGAATACTAATGTTGGAAGTACCTCAGCACAGCTGATTGATTTGAATACATATATATCAAATTTGCATAAAAAACTTGTTTCTTTGATTGGACAGACAGCGACATCAATCAATAATATTTCTGAGATGTTTGCAGAAGAAGACGAAGAAGCTGCTGCTGCAATGAAGGTAAATAATTAAGTATAAGGAGAAGGTATGCAGAGGGATTTTACAGAAAACGAGAAGACAAAGCTTCTTGGTTATGTTCAAGATGACCAGGACAAGAACAGCAATCGTTTTGCTGGTAATTTAATAGATTATTTTGCCGATATAATTCATTATAGTGATTTAGACATTAATGATTATCTAACAGATATAGATAATTATCATAAAAAACTTATTGATGCCCAGAATATGACTAGTGACAAAATAGAAAAGCTTTTTAACGCGGTGCATGCTGTTGATGAAGCAACACTAACTAATGTGGATATGGTGAAAATGCTTATAGAAGCTCTTATGAAGACTGTAGAAAGTCTTGAGAAGATAGTAAGAGTCAGTAAATATGGCTCTAGTAACAGACCGCTTATGCTTCCTACGGCTGATTATGCTAATCTTGCTAATGAAGTACCAACGATGGATGTGGTTACCTTTGCGACCATGTATGAAGCATACAGAGAAGGCGATTATGAAGCAATTCAGAATTATATAGCAAATGAGGTTGATGAGCTTAAAAGAGACGTTACTGCATTTGGTTCTAAGAGTAATAGAAACGATTTGAAGGTAAGACAGGAATTGATAGTTGATTTGTATAGGTTGCTTAATCCTGATTCAGCATTAGCTTTTGATGACCTGTTTAATTCTGCTAATAAACCATTTGATAAATTTGACAGGTATAATATTATGTATCTGGTTTACACGGCAGATGAACCTTTCAAATCGGTTTATCTTGATACTTTGGGAATGTATACACTTGGAAATACGACCATAACTGATGTTAGCTTCTATACGAGTTCAGGTTCTGCGAATACACCATTTGCTGTAGCTAATTCAGTAAATATTAATCCTACTTCAGCCTTATATATGGATCCAAAGGGACCGTATATAACATTTTTCCATGAATGTGGGCATGCTATAGACAGAAACCATGGAGAAAATGATTTTTATTCCAGAGAATATGAAGATGGAACCAATTTTGATGTTATCTATAATGATGTATATACTAGAATAACTACAGAAATCTGGAAATACATAAATGAGAATTCGGATCTCAAGGACGAATCTGCTACTACAAGGCTTATTTATACTGCTAATGTTGTTTCTGCCATAAAAAACAATGGAGATACCTCAGGTTTAAACCCATATGAACTGACGATATATAATGATATTAGAGATTTATTTGACAATGAATTGGCAGTGGAGGGAACTAGTTCGCATACCTATAGTGGTTCTCCTGCGCTAATAAGATCCGGACTCTCTGATATCTATGGTGGAATTACCAATAATGTTATTGTTGATGGCCGTGGTCATTGGGGTATGGCAGACACAGATGGTGATGGAGTTGATGATACTTTTAATTATTGGTATTATCCTGATGGGGATAATGCCGGAAAGCCTACACTTGCGCAGGTAACTGAAATGTGGGCGCACTATTATAGCTTTGGAATAACCGGTAATACTGAAGCTATGAATGACATGAATAATTACATGCCTTCTACCATGGAAAGATACGAACAAATGGCATATGATATGGTAAATAATGGCGATTAGTTTTCTTATACAAAATTATGGTAAATAATTATATAAATGTTTGAATTAAGATAATAGTTTCAGTGGGGGGATTTTGAATTCAATGAATAAAAAGGCTTATATAGTATTATTGTTTGTTTTTATGATTTCTCTGGCTGGTTGTGGAGTCAAAAATGCTGATAATATGAAAGGAAGTGAAGATATTACCATGGGAGATAGTATTACTGAAAGCAATGATAATATATTGACGATGGAGTATGTATGTGAGGAATTCAATATTGATGAATCTGAATTTGAAGGAGTAGATTTTGATGCGTTTGTCAGCTACTATGGACTGACCTATGATAATATCAAGGAAGGAAATCCAAGATTTTTACTTAATAATTATAAATCCAAGGCTGATAAGACTAAGGTTCCTGATTACAAATCAATCAAAGTAACTACAAGTGAATTCTTGCCGGAATATAAAGATAAAGTTGAGATTGTAATAATTGAGAATGTGCAAGGGGAAGCATGCTTTACAACAATTATTGATTGTAAGGTTGGTAAGATATTTTCAGCTAGTGGAAGCATTGGCAATGTATCAGCGAAGGACATTGTAAAAGATGTTGATGATACTGTTAAAAAAGCTGTTTCAGATAGTATTGACAAATATGATATATGTAGCTGGAACGTAGAGAATACAAATGTTGATGGAGATATAATAGGGACCTCGTCCGGATGCACTATTATTATAAAAATGACAGACGAGACTGTTTATGGAATTTCTTATAAAATGGGGCAGGGAGATAATACTAAAAACATTGATGAATTTGTTTCTGATATAGAAAAACTATCTGATTTCATGCCATGAGGGAACCATCTAGGTATTAGTATATGATAAGGAGATGTTATTTTGGTGACTGAAAGAGATAAAAAATTTAAAACAGAACGATTAGTTCTTCGTCCATGGACCGAAGACGATGCAGAAAGCTTATATCAATATGCAAAGGATCCTGCTGTTGGACCAATCGCAGGATGGCCTGTACATACAAGTATAGATAACAGTAGAGATATTATAAAATACGTTTTATCAGCAGATGAAACATATGCGGTATGTCTTAAAGAAGACAATTGTGCTATTGGAAGTATTGGGTTGATTCCACCTGCGCAGTCGCATACTGAGGTAGCTGATAATGAGTTGGAAATTGGTTATTGGATTGGAGTCCCGTTTTGGGGAAACGGATATATTCCGGAAGCTATTAGATGTCTGCAGGAGCATGCATTTGTTGATTTGGGTTGCAAAGCTCTGTGGTGCGGATACTACGATGGAAATGAGAAATCCCGGAAATGTCAGGAAAAATGTGGTTTTACATATCATCATACAGAAACAGATAAACCTTGTATACCAATGGGCGATGTCAGAACTGAGCATTTTACAAGACTTAGCAAGGAAGAGTGGGAGAAACTAAATCTCCGTTAATTAATGGGGATATCGCAATGACTATTTATAAACCGTTTGGTATATACTTAACGGTTTTTTTATGTTAGAATATTGCAAATAATGCTATAGGAGAGATTTTTTATGAAGCAAATGATTAAAATATGGAATAGTGTGTCGTTAATAGCTAAAATAGCTATCGGAATAATACTTGGAGCAATACTTGGAATCTTTCTGCCAAGTGCCACTGGAATTGGGTTAATTGGAACAATGTTTGTCAGAGCGTTAAAGGCTATTGCTCCAATACTTGTATTTGTGCTTGTTGTTAGTTCTATTGCAAATGCTCGTAAGGGAAATGGAAAGCAATTTAGAATGATTACAATTATGTATATATTAAGTACAATGCTTGCGGCAATTGTTGCTGTAAGTGCAAGCTTCCTATTCCCTGTTAAGATGACACTTGATCTTGAGTCATACAAGGCCGACGTTATTCCTTCCGGAATCACAGAGGTTCTTCAGAATCTTTTATTAAATATGACTGATAATCCAATTCGTGCAATGATGGATGGCAATTATTTATGTATTCTAATATGGGCTCTTTTGCTAGGCCTTGCTATGAGACGTTCATCAAAGCCTGTAAAGCTGGCACTTACATCAGTATCAGATGCTGTTGCTCATGTTGTTCGTTGGATAATCGGATGTGCTCCGTTTGGTATTATGGGCTTAGTATTTACAACCGTTTCAGAGAGTGGTCTATCAATATTTAAGGAATATGGTAAGCTATTATTAGTATTAGTAGGTGCTATGTTGATGGTTGCACTTATTGTTGATCCGCTTCTTGCAAGCTTGTTCTTAAAGAAGAATGCATATCCACTTGCTTTTCGTTGTTTGAAGGAATCAGGGGTAACTGCATTTTTCACCAGAAGCTCTGCGGCAAATATTCCTGTTAATATGACCTTGTGCAAACGTCTCGGATTGGATCCTGATGTGTATTCAGTATCAATTCCACTTGGTGCAACTATAAACATGGATGGTGCAGCAATAACAATTACAATAATGGCACTTTCGGTTGCATATACAATGGGTGTTGCGGTTGACATTCCTACAGCCTTTATGCTAAGCATGATGGCAACTTTAGGAGCGTGTGGTGCTTCAGGCGTTGCAGGAGGATCGTTACTTTTGATTCCGATGGCTTGTTCATTATTCGGTATTCCACAAGATATTTCTATGCAGGCTGTTGCAGTTGGTATGATTATTGGTGTTGTACAGGATTCTTTAGAAACAGCTATTAATTCTTCAGGAGATGTATTATTTGCAGCAACAGCAGAGTATTGTCAGTGGAAAAAGGACGGAAAAGAGTTTAAAGTCGGAGCTATTGTTAATAAGGACGAGGATTAGAAGGGATATTGACAGTTATTTAGAGTTTATATGAAGGAGGCGAAATATCATGTGGTTATTATTTGCTATTTTGTCTGCTGTTTTTGCGGCATTAACTTCAATTTTGGCAAAGGTTGGAATTAATGGCATTAATTCAAATCTTGCAACGGCAATAAGAACTGTTGTAGTTGTTTTAATGGCATGGGGAATGGTATTTTTAACACATTCATATAGTGGTATAACTGAGATAAGTAAGAAAAATTGGATATTCTTAATTCTTTCAGGCCTTGCTACAGGAGGATCCTGGTTATGCTATTATAAGGCTCTGCAGCTTGGAAGTGTTTCTAAGGTTGTTCCGATTGATAAGCTTAGTATTGTAATTACGCTTTTATTAGCTTTTATTTTTTTACATGAAGAGTTCACTGTAAAGTCATTAATTGGATGTATTCTAATTAGTATAGGAACATTGATTATGGTTATATAGATTATGATTATATATTAATCCTGAAATTAAAAAAGGAGAAATTGTTATGGGATATAATTTTTATGGATGGCAACAGGCAGATGTAGCACCGTTGAATAAAGAATACAAAGGAATAGATAATCCAAGAGACCTTTATGATAAATTATCACTTATTTGGTGTGCCGACACATGTGCGCCAAGAATGAGAGACAGATGGAGTCCTGATAATATCACTCTTGGACAGTGTTCTATAACAGCTTTTCTTGCACAGGATATTTTTGGCGGGAAGGTATACGGTATTAGGAGACCGGATGGTAATTATCATTGTTATAATGTAGTTGGCGATTGCATTTTTGATCTTACAAGTGAACAATTTGGGGATGAGAAGCTTGTATATGAAAACAATCCCGAGCAATTAAGAGAAGTACACTTTGCTAAGGAAGAGAAGCGGTTAAGATATGAATATCTTAAGAAAAAACTTTTAGCCATTAAGTGAATTGTATCCGCGATATATCGAACAAACTGGATGGATTCTGCTAAGTTACATGATTTAGAGCATATTCAGAATGAGAGAGTAGAATATACTGAAACAGTTTTTATTCCATATGAGAATGTTAATAAAGTTCGATATAATATGTTATATGATAATTGTAAAGTGCTGTTTTTGGGTAATTGCTTTTTGACAGAGTCAAAGTCTGTGAGATCATGGATAAACAATGTTTGTTTCACTGCATATAATATAGATATAAATGAACTAAAAACAGCTATTTATAAGAATACATCACTTCCTGATTCTGATAAATTTATTGATTTTATAATTCAGAACCGCCATAAAGAAGGTCAGAATATAGCATATGTACATTTTTTAAAAGAAGCATTCGCAGGATGTGATTATGGTGAAAGAAATGGAAAGCCTACTCAATACTTTATTGATGGAATTAATATTACTGGTTTGCTTGAAACAGACAGAGCGATTCCACTCCCGTATGGGGTATATGAGATAACAGTGTTAGGCTATCAGTATCATGTAAGAAAAGGTATGGTAAATACAGAAGGATATAAGTGTTCTAACAAATTAAGGATTATTTTAAATAAGGAATATTCTAAAGTCAGTATAAAAGTTGGAAGACCTATAGATAGTAGAGAAGGAAGGCATATATCTGTAATATCAAAATAGAATAAAATAAGGACAGAGTAAATTCTAAGTTACTCTGTCCTTATTTTTTATTCTAATACTAGCTATTTTTAATAGTCTTTGTTGGTAATTGAGATAGTATTACAGCAGAAAAGATGAGCACGCATCCAAACAGTTCTTTTGTTGTAAGCTTCTCGTGTAGAATTACCCAGCCTGCAAGAACTGAAAATACTGATTCCAAGCTCATAATGAGTGATGCTATTGTAGGATTTACACCTTTTTGTCCAATTATCTGGAGAGTGTATGCTATTCCACATGAGAATATTCCTGCATAGAGAAGAGGAATCCAGGCATCTAGGGAACAAAATGCACTAATCCATTCATTTACACCCTGATTTAATTCTGTAGCAAACATTGGTATTGAAGTGAGTAAGCCTGTAACCATGAATTGGATACAAGACATGCGAAGGCCATCAACCATAGGTGAAAAATGATCAATTATCAATATATGTATCGAAAAACATAGTGCACACAGTATTACAAGTGTATCTGATAGCTGTAATTTAAATTCTCCATTTATGCATAACAGATATAAACCTATTAGGCTTAGTAGAACTGCAATCCATACATTAAGACCACATTTTCTATTAAAAAACAATCCAAGAATAGGAACAAGTAATATATAACATGCAGTTAGGAATCCTGCTTTTCCTGAAGGCGTGCCAAGATATATTCCCATTTGTTGGAGATTAGTTGCTATACAAAGGACAATACCACATAAAACTCCTCCAATAAGAAGAGTTTTACGTGACTGTTTGTCTTTTGGTTTATGTGTAATTCCAAGCTTATCGGTAATGCATATTATTAATATTAGAAATAATGAGCCTATAATTGAGCGAATGCAATTAAACGAGTATGGGCCTACTGCATCTCCGCCTTCGCTTTGTGCAACGAATGAAATACCCCATATAAATGATGTAAGTGCAAGTATAAGTGAGTTTCTCCGTCTTAATGAGGCTTCGTTTGCTGTTTTCATAGTACTCTATGCTCCTTATTATATGTTTGTTAGTATGTGATAAATATTCTATGCTAATAATTAGTGTTTATTACTTTATGCTTCTGTTTTAGCCCTTCTGCCTATTACAAATATTGTAATAAACATTATTACTAATGTTATTGGAAGTGCAATAAGCGCTAATGAGCTATCTGCAAAATAACCTATTGTGCCGGCAATTAAGTATCCGATAAATGATACAACAGCTGCTGTTATAGCATATGGCAGCTGTGTAGATACGTGGTTAACATGGTCACAGTGAGCTCCGGCAGAGGCCATAATTGTTGTATCTGATATAGGAGAGCAATGGTCTCCACATACAGCACCTGATAAACATGCGGCAATTGAAATTACAAGCATTTCATATGTGCTTCCGTCTTCAAATACATGGCATACGATAGGTATAAGTATTGCAAATGTTCCCCAGCTTGTACCTGTTGAGAAAGCAAGGAATAAAGCAACAATAAATATAATACATGGGAGGAACATATTTAATGCTCCGGCAGAACCTGCAACTAAATCATGTATATAGAATTTAGCACCAAGAAGGCCTGTCATACCTGATAATGTCCAAGCAAGTGTAAGTATAAGTATTGGTGCAACCATTGCTTTAAAGCCTTCCGGAATACATTCTGTAAATTCTTTAAATGACATAACCCCACGCGTCATGTAGAAGCAAAATGTGATTAAAAGGGTTACTATGCTACCAAGAACAAGTCCCATAGAAGCATCAGCATTTGAAAATGCGTTGATAAATGATTCGCCTTCAAAGAATCCACCTGTATAAATCATTCCAATTACACAGCATACAATAAGAACTACTACAGGAAATACAAGGTCGATAACCTTACCATGTGGCGTTGTAGGTTCAGCATCAGCGTCACCATAAGGTCTTGCAGCAGTTGTAAACAAATCGCCATTTATGGCATTCTTCTCGTGCTTTTTCATTAATCCAAAGTCTGCTTTAAATACTGTTATAAGAATAATCATTAATAATGTTGATAAGGCATAGAAGTTATATGGAATTGTCTTTAAAAACATTGAAAATCCATTTATATCAGAGCCTTCAGGAACAGAAGATGTAACTGCTGCAGCCCAGCTTGAAACAGGAGCAATAATACATACCGGAGCAGCTGTTGCGTCGATAAGGTATGCAAGCTTTGATCTTGAAACCTGATGTCTGTCTGTTACAGGTCTCATAACAGAGCCTACTGTAAGACAGTTAAAATAGTCGTCTACAAATACAAGAACGCCGAGAGCCATAGTCGCAAGTTGTGCACCTACTCTTGTTTTGATATGAGTTGATGCCCATTGACCAAATGCAGCTGAACCTCCGACCTTGTTCATAAGTGCTACCATGATACCAAGTATTACAAGAAATACAAGAATACCAACATTCCAGCTGTCCGCAAGCTTGTAAATCATTCCGCCGTCTCCGTTATACAACATGGTATTAAGCATAAGCTCAAGGTTTCCATTAGAATAAAGGAGTGCACCTGCAATAATTCCAACAAAAAGTGAAGAATATACTTCTTTTGTTATGAGAGCAAGTACAATAGCAATAATTGGTGGGAGCAAAGCGCCGATTGTTGAGTATACCTTTGGAGTATATGTTTCTAAATCGACAGATCCCGGTGTGTTAAGAGTAATTGCAATAAATATAGCAAGTATTACAACTACGCAGAATAGAAATAATAGGTTTTTCTTTTTCATAATCCTTCTCCCTTATATATTATTCAAGGTTAATAATTACAAAATATTAGCCTTGTGTTCAAATAACAATTATAGAACAGTATGTATATATATGGCAAGAAATAATATGATGAATTATAAATAAATATTTAGAATTATCTTGAATTATTTTATATATTGTCGGAAAAGATATGATTTGCTACTTAGGTGCATGTGTGATAAAATTATAGATGTATTTTTATGGCAAATTCTGACTTGTTTCCCAATTATCCATTGGTTTTGGATATGGAATTTATAGAAGGGTCAACTTTTATATATCAGGATGGTGTGAATTCGATGATAAGTGACAAGAAAATATTAGAAACAGGATTAAAAAAGAATTGGCACGTTTATGAGGCCTTTTTATTACTGGTATCAACACTGGAAATATTAATGATTATATATGGCCTTGTTATATTCGATTTTAGTATTACTAAAAGAGTAGTTTATTTTTCATGCTATATTTTCTTGCTAACTGCAACAGTAATTGCACTTATAATAAATCGTAAATGCATTAAGAAATCAAACAGTATCGAAGTTGCAGTAATAAATGCAATAGTATATGATACTATATTGATATTTTGGTCAGCCACAATATCAGCTCTTGATATAGATGGAGGCGGTTTTCCTGTAACATATATGACAATAATTGCAGCTGTTGGAAGCCTGTTTGCAATTAAGCCTGTTTGGTATGCTTTATTATCTGTAATATCATCTGTATATATGTTTGCTATTGTACTATATTTGGGAAATCATATTCTGCCATTTTCTTTTTATCTTAATCATATTTTTTTCTTAATTGTTGTTATTGCTGTTGAATATCGTAATTATATGTCAATAAAACAGCAGTATTCTCTTAATAAACAACTTGAGGAATGGGCAGAGATTGATGCATTAACAGGAATTTCAAATAGAAGGGCACTTGATAATTACGTTGAGTCATTGAGAAGGGATAAAAGCAGTTTTACGTTTGCTTTGCTTGATGTAGATAATTTCAAGGGGATTAATGATGCCTATGGTCATAAGGTGGGAGATAAATGTCTTATTGATATTGCACGGACATTAAAGGATATATTTGGAGATACGGTATATCGTTATGGTGGTGACGAATTTGCAGTAATATCCTTTGATAATAAAGAGAGAGTATATGAGAGTATGAATTATGTTAACCAAGTTCTTGGTAGTACTCATAAAGAGTATCTGCTTCAGATATGCGCCGGTTTGTATTATGAGACAGGAAATGAGCATGAATACAGAACCTTTGAGAATGCAGATAAGGCACTTTATGATGCTAAACAAAATGGTAAAGCACGCGCTGTGATTTATAAGGAGTAGGAATTATGACAGTGTTGTATTTAGTTTCATTAGCAATTTCATTAGTGTTATTAGTATTGCTATTTTATTTGTTCGATTATAAAGTTAGCTTTATTTATGCATTTATTTTTCTGATTTTATCAGTATGTATATTGGGCTATGTATTTCTAATAAATGCAACTGATTTATCTGAAGCATTAATTGCAAATGCTTTCAGTTATATTGGAGGATGTTTTATACCTTTCCTTATGCTGCTTGGGATTTGCAAGATATGTTACATTAAGCAGCCCAAAACTCTGGTAATTGCTGAGTTTTGCTTTTGTATTTTTGATTATATTATTGTGGCTACATCAGGAAGAAATGCAATGAACTATGCCAGTGTTTATCTTGATACAACCGGAAAGTATGCAAGGCTTGTTAAAGAATATGGTTCATTTCATTTTATTTATGTAGTAAGCATGTTAGGCTTTGCTATGATGACATTTGGCGTAATAGTATGGTCATATTATCATAAAAGAGAGGTATCATATAAAACAGCCATAACACTTGCAATTATTTATTCGATAGATGTTCTTACGTATTTTATTGAACGTATTATACATGTTGAATATGAGTTCCTTCCATTTGCATATGTTATTACCGAAATAGGTCTTTTGATTCTGATTAATAGAATAAAACTGTATGATGTTAGCACAATGGTATCAGATTATTATGCAAATGCCAAAGAATATGGATTTGTTATGTTTGATAAGAACCTTAAGTTTATGGGTAATAATGGCGTGGCAGAGACATGGGTTCCTGAACTTAGACAATTAAAAATAGATACAAGAAAGACGATTGAGGAATCAGAATTCCTATGTAATGTAACAAATATAGTTGAAAATGGTGATGATCCTGTTTTTTATTCAAAATATCAGGATATAATAATAAAAAATAGTGTAAAGCCGTTATATAATAAGAAAAAAAGCGCTCATATCGGATATTATGTAGAAATGATAGATGATACGGAGAGACTTAATTATATATATTTTATTGAAGAATATAATGAGAAGCTTAAAGATGAAGTTGAGATGAAGACAAGCAGTCTGATTCAAATGCAGGAAGATATTATTCTTAGTATGGCGGATACTGTTGAGGATCGTGATGCAAGTACAGGTGGACATATTAGGAGAACCAGTGAAGGCGTAAGAATACTTGTTAATGCCATGGAAAACAGTGAATTATACAAAGATTGTAATGAAGACTTCTTTAAGGCGGTAATAAAAGCGGCACCACTTCATGATTTTGGTAAAATTGCTATAGATGATGATATTTTAAGGAAGCCTGGCAAGTATACTGATGAGGAATATGAGATAATGAAAACTCATTCAGAAAAGGGTGCTAATATTGTATCTAATATATTGAAGAATTCAGATGATGAATTGTTTAGAAGAGTAGCAGAGAATGTTGCACATTATCATCATGAAAAGTGGAATGGCAAAGGCTATCCTTCGGGTCTTAGTGGTAATAAAATACCTCTTGAAGCGAGAATAATGGCACTGGCAGATGTATTTGATGCACTTGTTAGTAAGCGTTGTTATAAAGAGAAGTATTCTTATGATGTTGCATTTACAATCATGAAAGAATCTCTTGGTGAGCATTTTGATCCTGTGCTTGGAACAATATTTATTGAGCAAAGACCAAGGCTTGAGGAGTATTATGATAGCGTACGCTAAATTTTTATCTTATAGGAAGTAGTTTTATGTTTAAATTCATTATATGTATAATAGCTGGTTTAGGGGCCGGGCTTGGAACAGGCTTTGCAGGGATGAGTGCAGCAGCCGTGATAGCTCCAATGCTAGTTACCTTTCTTGGCATGCCGGCATATGAGGCTGTTGGAATTGCATTAGCAAGTGATGTTTTAGCAAGTGCAGTAAGTGCATATACATATGGTAAAAATAAGAATGTAGATATTAGAAATGGAATTATAATGATGTTGACAGTACTTATATTTACATTATTTGGAAGCTATATTGCAAGTCTTGTGCCTAATAAGACAATGGGGAATTTCTCTGTATTTATGACGCTTATTCTAGGTATTAAATTTATTATTAAGCCTGTTATGACAACAAAAGAAGCAATGAATACAGTTAGCAAAAAAAAGAGAATAATTCAATCTATAGCTTGCGGGTTGCTTGTAGGTTTTATTTGTGGTTTTGTTGGAGCCGGTGGTGGTATGATGATGCTTCTTGTTCTTACAAGTGTTTTAGGATATGAGCTAAAAACTGCAGTAGGTACAAGTGTTTTTATTATGTCATTTACTGCTTTTACCGGAGCGGCAAGTCATTTTGCTATAGGAGGAATGCCGGATGTTCTTTGTCTTATATATTGTGTTTTATCAACTTTGTTATGGGCTAGAATTGCAGCATTATTTGCAAATAAAGCTAGTGCGGTTGTATTAAACAGGGCAACGGGTGTTATTCTTTCAGTACTTGGAATTGTAATTATTGCAGTATCTATGATACAATGATATTGCTAAGATAAAAAGGAGGATATAAAAATGGGTAACAACAAATATGCAGGAACACAAACAGAAAAGAATCTTGAGGCAGCATTTGCCGGAGAATCACAGGCAAGAAATAAATATACATATTTTGCCTCTGTAGCAAAAAAAGAAGGATATGAGCAGATATCATCTTTGTTTTTAAAGACTGCTGATAATGAGAAAGAGCATGCTAAGATGTGGTTTAAAGAGCTTAATGGATTAGGTAATACAGCAGAGAATCTTGGTGCTGCAGCCGATGGTGAGAACTATGAGTGGACTGATATGTATGAAGGTTTTGCTAAGACAGCTGATGAGGAAGGTTTCCCTGAGCTTGCAGCAAAATTCCGTCTCGTTGCAGCTATTGAGAAGCATCATGAAGAAAGATATCGTGCACTTCTTAAGAATGTTGAGATGGCAGCTGTATTTGAAAAGAGTGAAGTTAAGGTTTGGGAATGCCGCAATTGTGGACATATTGTTGTTGGTACAAAAGCGCCGGAGCTTTGCCCAACATGTAATCATCCACAGAGCTTCTTTGAAGTATGTGCTGAGAATTATTAGGGTTAATAATACCATAGAATTTACTTATATTTTTTTGTAAGTATAGTAAAAGGAGCATCAGTTATCGATGCTCCTTTGTTTTGATATAATTTAGTAATGATATTACTTGTCTGTAATCTTACTATGAATTTCCTGTAATGATTTCACTTCTCCGTTTCCATGATTCTTGACATACAGTATTCCCTTAGCAGTAGCTTTTGCAGCAGCAATAGTAGTCATGTATGGAATCTTTGCCTTGATGGCAGCTTTACGAAGATAACTGTCATCATGAACACTGTCTTTGCCGACAGGAGAGTTGATGATTAAGTCGATATTGCCATTTGTAATCATATCAAGGATGTTTGGTCTTCCTTCGTATAGCTTCTTTACAAGCTCAGCTGGAATTCCGGCATCAGTAATGATCTCATGAGTCTTTCCTGTAGCAAGAATCTTGAAGCCTGCTTCATTAAATAACTTCGCTATTTCTACAACCTCAGGCTTGTCCTTACGGTTAACAGAAATAAGAACAGTACCGCTAAGTGGTAGCTTTGTCTGTGTTGCTTCCTGAGCCTTGTAGAAGGCTTCTCCATAGTATGTTGACAAACCTAGAACCTCGCCGGTTGAACGCATCTCCGGTCCAAGGATAGGATCAACCTCTGGGAACATATTAAATGGGAACACTGCTTCCTTAACACCATAATATGGAATATCCTTATCCTTTAGCTCAGGAACAGGAGATGGTCTGCCTGTTAATTCTGATGTAATAATATCTGTTGCAAGTGGAACCATTCTTATGTTACATACCTTTGATACAAGAGGTACAGTACGTGAAGCACGAGGATTTGCTTCAAGAACATATACCTTGCCGTTCTCAATTGCATATTGCATATTCATAAGTCCTTTTACATGCATTTCCTCTGCAATCTTTTTAGTATATTCCTTAATTGTCTTAACATTGTCCTCTGAAATATGAACAGATGGTATGATGCAGGCTGAATCACCTGAGTGAACTCCGGCAAGTTCTATATGCTCCATTACAGCAGGAACATATGCGTGATTACCATCACTGATAGCATCTGCTTCACATTCAAGTGCATGATTTAAGAAGCGGTCAATAAGAATTGGTCTGTCAGGTGTTACACCTACAGCAGCCTTCATATAGCCTTCCATGCTCTCGTCATCATATACAACTTCCATACCACGACCACCAAGAACGTAAGATGGACGAACCATAACCGGGTATCCAATCTTGCCGGCAATTTCAAGGGCTTCTTCAACAGTAGTAGCCATACCGGCTTCAGGCATAGGAATCTCAAGCTTGTCCATCATTTCTCTGAACAAATCGCGATCCTCAGCAAGGTCGATAACAGCAGGTGGGGTACCAAGAATCTTAACACCATTCTTTTCAAGCTCTGATGCAAGATTAAGAGGTGTCTGTCCACCAAACTGAGCAATTACGCCGAGAGGCTTTTCTTTATTGTATATACTAAGAACATCTTCAAGTGTAAGAGGTTCAAAGTAAAGCTTATCTGATGTATCATAATCTGTAGATACTGTTTCAGGATTACAGTTTACAATAATTGTTTCAAATCCAAGCTTCTTAAGTGCAAGAGAAGCATGTACACAACAATAGTCAAACTCTATACCCTGACCAATTCTGTTTGGACCACCACCAAGTATCATAATCTTTGGCTTGTCTGTATTTACAGGACTATTATCAGGAGCATTGTAAGTAGAATAGTAGTATGCACTGTCTGGTGTACCACTTACATGAACACCTTCCCAAGCTTCTTCTACACCAAGGGAAATACGTTTATTTCTTATTTCTTCTTCTGATACTTCAAGAATCATGCTGAGGTATTTATCTGAAAATCCATTCTTCTTAGCAGATATAAGCTTTTCATCAGATGGAAGAGAACCCTTGGTTTTAGCAAGTTCTTCTTCCTCCTCCACAAGTTCTTTCATCTGCTCAATAAAATATGTCTTAACTTTTGTAATATCGTATATTTCATCAACAGTAGCGCCCTTTCTAAGTGCCTCATACATAATGAAATGGCGTTCACTTGATGGATGAGCAAGCATTCTAAGAAGCTCGTCCTTTGATTTCGTATTGAAATCCTTTGCATAACCAAGACCATATCTGCCTGTTTCGAGACTTCTGATAGCCTTCTGAAATGCTTCTTTATAAGTCTTGCCAATACTCATTACTTCACCAACGGCACGCATCTGTGTTCCAAGCTTGTCCTCAACACCTTTAAATTTCTCAAATGCCCAGCGGGCAAACTTAATAACGATATAGTCACCATCCGGAACATATTTATCTAAAGTGCCATATTTTCCACACTCAATATCCTTTAATGTAAGTCCTGCTGCGAGCATTGCTGAAACAAGAGCTATAGGGAAACCTGTAGCCTTTGATGCAAGGGCAGAAGAACGTGATGTTCTTGGATTGATCTCGATAACAACAATTCTATCTGATATAGGATCATGTGCAAACTGTACGTTAGTTCCACCAATAACTTTAACAGAATCAACTATTCTATATGCCTGCTCCTGAAGTCTGTCCTGAAGCTCCTTAGATATAGTAAGCATAGGGGCAGAACAGAAGGAATCACCAGTGTGAGTACCAAGTGGGTCAATATTCTCAATAAAACATACAGTAATCATGTTACCTTCTGCATCACGAACAACTTCAAGCTCAAGCTCTTCCCATCCAAGAATTGATTCTTCAACAAGAACCTGTCCAACAAGACTTGCCTGAAGACCTCTTGCACATACGGTTTTTAATTCTTCCTTATTATATACGAGACCGCCACCTGCGCCGCCCATAGTATATGCAGGACGAAGAACAACAGGATAACCGAGCTGGTCAGCAATACTAAGTGCCTCTTCGACACTATAAGCGACTTCGCTTCTTGCCATCTCAATACCAATTTCATTCATAGACTTCTTGAACTCAATACGGTCTTCACCTCGTTCAATTGCATCAACCTGAACACCAATAACCTTTACATTGTATTTATCAAGAATACCTTCCTTAGCAAGCTCTGCACATAAATTAAGACCTGACTGGCCACCAAGATTAGGTAATAGTGCGTCCGGCTTCTCCTTTGCAATAATCTGCTCTAAACGATTAACATTTAATGGTTCAATATAAGTTACATCTGCAATCTCTGGATCTGTCATAATTGTTGCAGGGTTTGAATTAACTAAAACTATCTCATATCCAAGTTTTCTAAGGGCTTTGCATGCTTGTGTACCTGAATAGTCAAATTCACATGCCTGGCCAATAATAATTGGACCTGAACCAATTATTAATACTTTGTTAATGTCTTCTCTCTTTGGCATAATAAATCTCCTTGGTTAATATTTTCTTTCTATTATAATGTATAATTCAAAAAATACACACCCTTTTTTTGAAAAAAATTAATTTTTTTATGTTTTTTATTATTTTTATTTATTTTTATATTCTTCCATAAAAATCTATAAGTGAATCGTATAGTAGTTATAAGTGATGAAACAGGAAATACATTGATGATAAGATGATGTAAAATGAAATAATGAAAGAGAGGTATTTATATGAAAAGGAAATGTATTGTAGTTATAATGGCGGCAATTATGCTTATGTGTGCAGGATGCGGAAACAAGCATTCTGATGAGGGTTATGGTAATTATGATAATGCATATGCTGTTGCTGAAGATGCTGAAGAAAAATATGATACAAATGAATATTATGATGAAAGCACAGAAGCAGGTTTTTCTGATATGAGCACAACAGGTACGTCATCTTCATCATCTGCTTCAAATGATGATAGTAGTACAATTGACAAGGAGATGCTTGTATACAGAGGAGATATTAGGGTTGATACGTTAGATTTTAATTCTTCAGTAGAATTGTTTAGAAGCATTATTAAAGAAAAGGGTGGCTTTATTGAAAATGAGTCATATTCGGATAGTAAATCAACAAATAGCTATTACCGAATAGATGACGAAGATAAGCATAATATATATACAGCTACAGTAAGAGTTCCAAGCTCAAATTATGATACAGTTATGAATTCAGCTACAGATTTAGGTGATGTAAGAAGTAAATCATCGAATGTAACAAATGTAACAAGGGAGTATGGAACATACAAATCACAGCTCGAAATATATGAGGCTGAGTATTCAAGATATTTGACACTTCTTGAAAATGCAACTGATGATGAGTATGCATTAAAAATTGAAAATGAATTGTTTGATATTCAGATTCAAATAGCAAATCTTAAGTCAGGTATTACAAATATCGAGAATGACGTTGCCTATTCATATATTGATATAGTAATTAATGAAGTAACAGAGTACAAAGAAGAGCCGGAGAAGACTGATACATTCTTTGACAGATTTAAAAACACCTGCAAGAATTCCTGGTCTAATTTCCTAGATGCAATGGAAACTTTGTTATTCTTTATAATAAATAATATCTACTGGATGGTTATTCTTGCAGCTATTACAATAATAGTTATAAAGATATTAAAGAAGACAAAAGTAAAGAGACTTGAGAATAAACAAATGAAAATGCAAATGAGAATGCAGATGAACAATAGAATGGGAGCACCAATAAATGCTCCAATGAACGGACCAGTGAACGGACCAATGAATGCACCTATTAGAAGACCGATTAACGCACCTGTGAATGGACCGGTTAATGTACCTATGAATGGACCGGTTAATGCTCCTATTAATTCAGAAATGGAACGACCTGTAAATAATAATCAATCATCTGATGATATTCAAAACAGAGATAATGATGAGCATGAGAAGCCAGATGATAAACAGGCACCAAAAACAAATACAGTTAAAAATAGAAAGAATAGGAACAATAAGAAGGATACTACAAAGGATAATACGGAAGCCTAAACTTCATAAACAAACATTATTTGTAAAAAATGCACATTACCATATGTGCATTTTTTTTCGTTGTTAAAATATATGCTATATGATAATATTAATATGATATGTTTATGTGTAATAATAAATAAAAAGCATGAAGCTTTTTAGAAAAAACTTACAAACACATTGTATTATTAGTAAGAAAGGAAGGGAAAGATGATTAAGAAGAGCTTTGTTAAGGGTTTCTTATGTTCGGCTGCGGTTATAGCTGGTTTAGTATTAGCAAAACCTGTGATTTCGCATGCCGAGGATTTGCCAAAGGCAGATCCAAGTAAAGGAATTACCGTTGATAGTGAGACAAATGAGATTAACTTAAATGGTAATTCGATTATTATCAGAGAGTCTGCCAACTCGACAGAAACTACACCATTAACTAATTTCTATATCGATAAGAATAGAAATGGTTTAGTTGATGAAGATGAACAGATGGCAGAGGTTAATGGCAGTACTGATATTAACATGGCATCAATTTATGGTGTAAAGGATGAAGAACTCGATTCTCCTATTAGAATTACTATTGAGAGTGGTTCACAAGGGTCGATAAGGACTGTAAGCGGAGGAAAGATTGTATCTTCATCAACAGATGAAGCTGCTATTACGCTTGATATAAAAGGCGGTAATATATCATATTTTAGTGGCGCCGAGAATTCTACTGTATCTTCTGAAGGCGATACAGCTATATATTGTATTCAAACAGGTGGAGCAGTTAGTGGACAGCTTTTGTTAGCTTCTAATTCTTCTGTTACTGCTAAAGGTAATACAAAGGGTGTTCTTGATGCAGATATTAACAGTGGTAATATAGGCGTATTTATGGGCATTAGTACGTGTGATATAAACGGAACAGAGAATACAAGTGCTATTGATATCTCTGTAACGAATGACGCATATATTAGTACTTTTGTAATGGGTAATTCTTCATATAATGCCAATAAATATAGTAATATTATTGGTAATGTTATCTTTAACGTTGATGGTAACAGATCTGATGAGGATAGTACCAATAGCTATACTATTGGCAACATTAATGGTATAACTAATCCAAAGATAAAGGGTAGTTGCAGCGTTACAATAAAAAATGCCAATATTGGAAGTATTAATTATTTGATTAATACAAATTTGCCAGCTGTTGATGGAGAAAAGCAGTATTCATATGTTTCCGGTGATATTAACTGTAAGTTTATATCTTCGGTATTTAGTAATATCAGTTATCTGGTTAACACCGCAAAGACTGATGGAAACTTAAAGCTCAGTCTTGAGGAAGGTGCTGAAATTACTTATACCTGTTATCTTGCAACTAATTCATATTTGAAGGGTAATGTTGATATTTCTATTGACAGTTTATCATTTGTAGGAGGCTTTTATGGATTAAATTATTCATCGATAGATGGTGATTATACCGCTAAGATGAGATATCCTTCGAGTAGCTATTATTATTCAGAGTGCATTTCTTACTCATTTACCGGTGCAGAGCATACTGTAAAAGGTAATGTGGATATTACTATTAATGGCGGAAAGGTATCGTCTGTATATGGTGTTTTATCGGCAAAGGTAGATGGTAATGTTAATATTAAGGTTAATGGCCTTGAGGGATATAGTTTATACGGATTATATAGCGGATCTCTTGTAAAGGGAGATTTCTCTATGGTTGTTCCTGATGATGCATATTTTAATATGACTAGTAGTGTATATGGAGCCGGTAATTCTTGTGTAGAAGGTAAATTCACCTTTGATATATCAAATGATGCTACGTCAAATAACGGTTATTACTATGGAGCATATTATTCGACAGTCGGAAAAACTGCTGATATCAATATCAGGGGCGGTAGTTTTAGTTCAATATATGCCTATTATGGAAACTATAGTAGCTCTAATTCTAATACGAATCCTAATTATATAGGTGGTGATGCAAAAATAAGCATTTCAAATGTTAATGCATACAACATTTATGGAACTGAATATATGGATTTTCGTGGTAATCTTGATATAAATATTAAATCTGCAGACAGAGTCAACAACAGCTATGGATATTTATACGGATGTTATTATTCCAGAGTTGCTAAGAAGCTTTCTGTTAATGTAACAGATTCATTGCAGTCAGGAATTTATGGAGTTTATGAAAGCCGCGTTGCATTCTCTGATGATACATCCATAGAACAGCCTGTATGTAATGTGGATATAAATAATTGTATAACAACCGATTATCTGTACCTTCTTGATTATTCAAAATTTAATGGTGATGTTGTTGCTAATTCTTATAAGAATATCAGTAGATATTTTTATGGCTGCTATAGCTCAGACGTTACTGGAAATCTTACTTTTAAGTCTTCTTATGAGAATGATAAAGCAATAACTGATGCAGATAATAATCCAATTGTAGATAGTTATCCTAATGCAGGCAGTGAAGAATATCGTGCAGTTAGTTATGGAAATATTAATGGTAGTGTTGATATAGATATTGATCACTGTACTTATAGATATCCGTATATTATTTATTATATGAATTGTTCTGATAAGGGTGGAACCGTTGATATTACAGATTGTAATTTCGGTGTTGCGGGTAAAGCAGGCTATATGGATTTAGTGTGTATGAGCAGTAGTGCCAGTGAAGTTAATGCTAAGTATACCGTAAACATAAAGAATACAGATTTTAGTAAAGCAGATTCATTCGTTATTAGAAATTGTATGTTAAAGGGTTCATATGCTGAAACTGCAATTGATGATAAAACTGTATTCACTGAGAAATATGCACTTATTGCTAATTACAATTCAACTGGATTTGCTAAGATAACATATAAGAATGATTTGTATTTAGGCGGAGAAGCTACTCTGACAGAAGATATCTCAGCTGAAAATGTATATCTTGGTAATTATGCACTTAATTGCTATGGATCAGGTTATTTTACAATTCCTGAAGGTGTTACTGTTAGTGCAACAAAAAATATATATATTCCTAAGTGTTCTAATATTTTACTTTACGGCAAGCTGTCAGGTAATGTAACTAAGCCTGAGACATATGTTGATGAATCAAATGAAACTGTAATAGATTATGGTAATATTTTCTATGAAGGTGGTACTGTCGATGGCACTATAACAATGATGGATGAGTATTATCCAATTAATTACGTTTATAATACTATGGGTTGTTCAATTACACCTGATTACTCAAATGGTAGTACATATTCATACAATAGCAAGATATATGGTAAATCAGGTTCTGCCGTTTCAACAAAGCTAAATATTTATACCGGATATAAATTTGTTTCAGCTGCCTGGTGCGGTGCAGATGAAGAGTATTCTGACATGGCGGCAGAAGAGACAACCTTCAGCTATGATATGCCTGCAACTCCTGTTACTGTGAAGTTTGAGGTAATTGGAATTCAGATAGTACTTGGTAAGACAGAAGCTGATCCTGTTGCAAAATTGAATCAGGAATACACAGATGAATCACCGCTCTATAATCTAAATAAGATTACAATAGCTAATGATGCTAAGGTCGGCGATGTAGTTTTTGAGCTTGCTGATGGAAATAGTCTTCCGGAAGGCCTTGTATTAGAGGACGGATTAATCTACGGTACTCCAAATAAGGCATATGAAGATGGTAAGAAGGTCGTAATTAAGGTAACCGGTAAGAATAAAACTACGGCTAATTTATCATTGAATATTATTGTTTCATCAGGTGATGCTACGCAGCCTGAACAGGAGGGAAGAATATTTGTTGATGAGGAATCAAAGGTAATAGATCTCCTTGGTAACTCAGTCGTAATAGATTCATACGAAAAAGATGAAGAAGCATTTATAGGAATATTTATTGATGATAACCGTGATGGCGTTGCAGACAGAAGTGTTCCTGTATATTATGGTGATTTATCAGAGTATGAAATATACGGTTTAAAAGATGCAGATATAAACAGACCTATATCGATTATAGTTAATAATGGTGCAGTAAAGAAGATTAATGGTGTTGCAAGGGGAACAGTTTCAACTCCTTCGGAGGATGCAATTATTATTGAAATAAATGGCGGAACTGTTGATTCTGTAGCAGCTATAGTTGGCGATGCAACTATCAATGGATATATTCGTATAGAGAATAAAGCAAATACTCTTACAAATACAACTGTTACATTAGATAATTCAAATTATACCGGTTATTATAGAAATATTGCCGGTAATGTAACAATTACCGGAAGTTATACTGCTAAAAAAGAAATTAATGTAACAAGCATTTCAAATACCAGTATTCCAAGTACTACAGGAACACCGGAAATTGTATTTGAAAAGCCTGTAGTAATTGATGGTGGTACATGGGTTACTAATACTAACTCAACAGTAGTGTTTAAAGATACATTTAAGGGATCAAGCCATTTCAATACATATGGTTCATCATCATATACATTTGAAAAGGGATTCACTATAAATGGTAATCTATATATTAACAGTGATTGTGACGTTGTATGTCAGGCAGAGAGCTCTGCTGCCAATATTACTCTTTATAATCATGGCAGCATCCAAATTGAGGCGAAGCTTACATGTAAGTCATTTATTACAAGAAACTATTGTAATGTATTCATACTAGAAAACGGTGAGCTCTATACAGAAACAACAAATATTTATTCAAGTTCATATATATATCATAAGGGAGTATTTGGTTATACCAATGCAATTACTAATAGCGGTTATTGGTATATGATGGGCGGAACATTTGCTGATGGTACTGATGATTCAAAGCTTGCAAGAAAATTCTATCCTGTAACATTTAGTACAGAATTTGATAAAGCTACTGTAAAAGCAAATGCAGGTGTAATGTATGTTAATGAAGTTGCATATATGTCTCCAAGCGTAACAAACAACTCAATTAACTATACTGTTATTCCTGGATATGAAAGCTATATTTCAATAAATGGTGGTACACCAGAGCTTATGTCTTCTTCACCTTATGTATTTACAATGGAAGATAAGCCTACAAGTATTCTTGTAGAATATGTACCAACTGATATTGAGGTTAGCAAGAAATATGCAGATCCTGTAATAGTAGTAGGTACGGAATATACTACTGCTAATCCGGTATATAACCTGAAGTCACTGAATGTATATAATGATACTACATCATATTATGGCGGTGAAATGAAATACAGCTTAAAGAGAGGTTCCACACTTCCTAAGGGACTCTCATTTGAAGATGGTAAGATAATTGGTACACCGGTGGCAACAAACGGAGATGGAGATACTGTTAGTTTTGTTGTAACAGGTAAGAACGGTACAACAACAGTTGTAGATATCAATATTGTAATAAAGGAGAGCGGATATACTGAAACAGATATTAATGATATTGCTACAGTATATGGTTCATCAATAACTCTTAATGGTGCATCGGTTGTAATTATTGCAGATCCTGAGGATTCAACAAAATCAGGTATTTATATGGATGCTAATCATGACGGTATTGCTGACAATAACCATTCACTTATAATTAATGATGAGTATACCTATAATCTTGTAAATTATACTATTTATGGATATAAGTCTTCAACAGATGCATATGAGGGTGATATATCAATTTATTTGATAAGCGGTACTGTTGGTTATATTTATGGTGCAGTTGGTAATAATTCACAGCTTGCAGAAGTTAATGGTAATGTTGACATTTTCCTTAAGGGTGGTTTATGTAATTCAG
Organism: Coprococcus sp.; assembly: GCA_016296785.1. GTDB lineage: Bacteria > Bacillota > Clostridia > Lachnospirales > Lachnospiraceae > Coprococcus. The sequence continues at coordinate 26,754 of JAEDHX010000006.1, forward strand.
CTTCGGCTCTGTTTTATGCAAAAGCAAAGAATACCGGATTCTATGTAACCGGCACAACAATAAGAGGTTCAAGTTTATATGGTATTTACTATTCTGAGACTGAAAATTATAATTATGAGTTTTCAGGAACCTCACAGATGACTTCATCAAGCAGCTCTGCAGCAATATATGCATCATTTGTATCTAATATTAGTAATGATGTTAATGCTAAGGTTGGTTTGTTAGACAGTAGCTACCAATTCTATGGTTCTTATACTGATTTCTATGGCTTATATGGAGAAAATGGCAGTCATAGAACAACTGTTGGCGGAGATGTTAATTATGTGATAGATGGTTACTGGTATACAAAGTATAGAGGACTTAACTTCCTTACTTATTATGCTGACATAAAAGGAAACCTGAATGTAGACTGGAAGGATGGATCATTTGGTTCAAGATATGCAGATCAGACTAATTCACTAAATGGTGGATTTACTAGAGAAACAATCGTTAATGATATTAATATTATTGTTGATGAAAATGCCAATATTTCAAGTGGAACACTTAACATTGCTGTTGGCGGTACTGTAAATAATATGTATTGTTATGTTCCTAACAAGAGCAATATTAGTATTTCAACAATATACTCAATTAACTCCAGTTATGCTACTGAGCTTACCGGATATTCATATGTTGATAAAAAGGGTGCTGTTGAAATTGGTGGTAAGTATAAGTCGGATAAAGAAATTGAAGCTACATCTATAACAATAAAAGCAGATGCAGATGTAACATTTAATAAAGATGTAAAGACATCATCATTGCAGATTAATAGTGGGGCGACTGTTTCAATTGATAAAGCTGTTACGTTAAATACAATAAATGCAGTGCATTCATATGGTACAATTGTAAATAATGGTACATGGAACGCAGACTCATATGTTTACTTATACGCAGATACTAAGACAACAAATAATGGTGAACTTAACTTTAATTATTATACATATATATATGGTACGCTTGATAATTATGGTATTCTGACAAATATTGCTGCATCAAATAGAAAACTTATTGTTTATGATAAGGGCATAATTATCAATAGAGAAGATGCTACATATAACATGGGTGCTATCTATTTGAATACTAATAGTTTACTTGTTAATTATGGTGTTCTAAATCAGACATGGAGCAATTATTCTATTGGTTCAGGTAAGATTTGTACGACCGTAGTACCTAAGATGTATTATGAATTATCAAGATACTCGATTATCTATTATAACACTTATATAGATGATGATTATCCAAAATATTGTGTTGATTCCGTAACGTTAGGTGTTGCAAATGACAGTAATATGGTAAGTAACGTTATTGAAGGTGATACTAATACATACATTAAATATGATACTACCTTCTATGTTCAGTTCGGAACAATAATGGATGGAATAACAGTTGATAAGGTTACTTTCGGTAGCAGTAATACGGTTGCATCAACAACTGATAAGATAAAATATCAGGGCTTATTAGGATGTGAGCCAACTGTTATTAAACTAAGCTTTGCAAATACAAATACTGATATTGATTCAATTACTATTGATAAGGAGTCTGATGAGGTAACTGATCTTCAGGTAGGAAAGGCTACATATGCTTCATCACCTGCTTATGATTTAACAAAGCTTGTTGTTTCAAATGATGATGAGAGCCTTACTGATGCATATGTTACATATCAGGTAAGTGTTGATTCCAAGCTTCCTGCCGGACTTGTACTAAAGAATGGCAAGATTTATGGAACTCCAACTACTGCAACAGAAGAAGCTAATGAGGTCAAGATTATTGTAAAGGGTAAGAATCAGACATATACAACATTTACACTTACATTTACAAAGGTTGCAAAAGGAATTCCAAGCTTTAGTAAACCATCAAGCAGAAGAGCAAATGCAGGTGATACATTAGCAAATGTTTCACTGCCATACAGCTCAATTGGTGTATATAGCTGGCCTGACTCTTCATTATCTGTTGGTGATGTAACTGAAGAGGGAACTGAATTTGATATAATATTCACTCCTTATGATACTGCTAACTATGATTGGTCAGCAATTGATTCTTCAGTTGGAACCTTCGAGGATGGAGTTGTAAAGACAAAGATTCTTATTAAGATTAGAAAGCTTGTTCCTACGTATGAAGTTCCTGAAGGAATCACTGCGGTATATGGTGATAAGCTAGCTGATATAGAAATACCTAAGGCAGAGGCAGGAACCTTTAAATGGATGAATGGTAATGCCGTAGTAAATGGTGTAGGTGAACAGAAATTCTATGCAACATATGTACCTGACGAATCCGGTATATATGAGAATGTTGACTATATAGAGATTATTGTTAATGTTTCACCAAAGAAGGCTAGCTATGAATCAGCTCTTGAAACTGTATACGCAGTTGAAGGAATGACTCTTGCTGATATTATTCTTCCTGATGTGGACGGTGGTAAGTATCAATGGATAACTCAGCCAACAACAGTTGTTGAGGTTGGTAAGCAGTATAAGGTTGGATATAAGCCTGATGATGTTGTAAACTATGACTGGTCAGATAATACAGGCTGGAGCAGCGCATATAAGGCAATAATATTTACTGTAACAGTAGATGTTGAACATGTTCATTCTTATGGTGAAGAGTGGATATATGATGATGATAACCACTGGCATGAATGTGTATGTGGAGACAAAGAAGAAGCTGTGCCACATACATGGGATGAAGGAGTAATTACTACAAAGCCTACAGAAACAGCTGAAGGAGTAAGAACATATACTTGTACAGTATGTAAGGCTACAAAGGTAGAGAGTGTACCTCGCATTGTAAGTACTGTGATTGATATTACAAAGCCTGAATCAAAGCTTACTGTAGGTGGAATTACTAATATGAATTACACAGGCAAAGCGATTACAATGTCAGCACTTGTTGTTAAGTCAGGTACAAAGACCCTTGTTAACGGTAAAGATTATACCGTAACATATGCTAATAATGTTAAGGTAGGAAAAGCAACTATAAGCATTATCGGTAAGGGTTCATATAAGGGAACTATTACTAAGTCGTTCAATATTACATTATCAAAGGGTAAGGTATATGTAGTAAAGAATAAGAAGTATAAAGTTACAAAGGTAGGTACAGCAGGTAAGGGTACTGTTTCACTTGTTGGAACTACTAATAAGAGAACAAATAAGAGGTTTAAGAAGCTTGTTATTGGTTCAACAGTCAGCATAGGCGGCGTTAAGTATAAGATTACAGAGATAGGAAATAATGCATTTAAGAATTACAAGAATCTTAAGTCTGTTACAATAGGAGCAAACATAAGAAAGATTGGTAAGAGTGCATTCTATGGATGTAAGAATCTTAAGACAGTAATTATTAAGTCAACAAAGCTTACTAAGAAGAGTGTTGCAAGCAATGCATTCAAGAAAACAAACAGTAAGCCGACAGTAAAAATTACAAAGAAAAAATATAATGCTTATAAGAAATTCCTTAAGAGTAAGGGTATAAGCAAAAAAGCCAGATATGTTAAGACTAAATAATACTATTAATAAATAATAATATACGGGTATCCCCGGGAAGTATAAATGAACATTTTGCTTCCCGGGGATATTATTTTGTGTAGTTGTTAATTATGTTGAGGGCTAAAAATTATACCGCAGCCTATTTTTGTTCCGGAATTACCGGAAGGCTGTGTAGTGAAATCATCAGGATTGGAATGAATTACAAGAGATTTTCCAATAATATCATTTACATTTATACGTGATGTATAAAAAACTGAATAGGCATAACCGTCATTTCCTAATAACGGAGGTAAATCTCCTAGATGATTTGGATGATTAAGATTAGTAGGATTATAGTGATTTCCTGTATTATTAAACGGCGGTATGCAATTGCCATATTCATGTATGTGCATACCATAATAGCTACTTTTATTATCAGTTTTGTGTGGAAGATTAAATACTTCCATTTCTACCAGCGTTCCTCCTTGAGGTACAGAATAGAAGTATGCTATTCCGTGAAGCTCCTTTGAAACGCCATATCCCATAATATGCGCAATTGCTTCAGGTGACTGAAGGCTTAGAAGAATAAGAAATTCTTTTTGTAAAGTCGGTTCAGGATAGATTTTCATTGTTTATACCATTTTTCTTTATTCTATGTGCTAACATACATATTGTGATAATCATTTACCAAGTATGCAGTAATAATAAAATATAAATAAGGGCTTTACAAAATTAATTAAAATGCTATGATGTATTAAATTATTTAAAGTATTTAAAGTATTTAAAGTATTTAAAGTATTTAAAGTATTTAAAGTATTTATAGTATTTATAGTATTTATTATGTTTGTTCAGTTATGTATATATTGCATATTGTACTGCCTGATATTTATATAGTGATTGGATGGTGATAGATTTGAAGAATAAATATTTTGGAGATAAAGCTTTTTATAAAATGGTTCTGCTTGTTGCAGTTCCTATTATGATACAAAATGGATTTACAAATGTAATTAATCTGCTTGATAATCTTATGGTAGGACAGATAGGTACAGATCAGATGTCGGGCGTTGCTATTGTAAACCAATTAATGTTTGTATTCTACTTAAGCGTATTTGGAGGCTTTTCGGGTGCGGGAATATTTGTTGCACAGTTCTTTGGAAGCAAAGATAACGAGAATATTAAAAATGTCATTAGAATGAAGTTTATTATAGGAGTTATTCTCCTTGTTGCCGGTATTGGAATTATATATATATTCCAGGAACCACTTATAAATTTGTTCTTGCATGATGGTAGTGTAACAGGTGATTTAGAAGCAACCATGAGATATGCAAAGGACTATCTTGCCGTAATGCTTATTGGATTAATACCATTTGTTTTAAGTCAATGCTACACAAGTACACTTCGTGAAACCGGAGAAACGATACTTCCGATGAAAGCAGGAATTGTTGCAGTACTTGTAAACCTTACATTAAACTATATTCTTATCTTCGGAAAGCTTGGTATGCCGAAGATGGGTGTTGTTGGTGCAGCAGTAGCTACAGTAATATCAAGGATAGTAGAATGTTTGATAGTAATAATATGGTGCAAGAGACACAATAAAGAATTTCCATTTATGTTTGGTATCTTTAAGAATTTTAGGATACCTGCCTCTATAATAAAGAATGTTGTAATAAAAGGAATGCCACTTCTTGTAAATGAATTCTTATGGTCAGCATCTGTAACTATGCTTACTCACTGCTATTCATATAGAGGTCTTGCAGCTGTAGCAGGAATAAATATTTGTAATACTTTAAATAATGTATTTAATATAGTGTTTATTGCATTTGGTGACGCAATAGCAATTATTGTGGGACAGCTTTTAGGTGCAGGCAAGCTTGATGAAGCAAAAGACTCAGCAAGAAAAATGCGTGTTTTTGCAGTTCTTGTATGCTTTGTTATAGCTACACTTATGGCTGTTACAGCACCATTTTTCCCGAATATGTACAAAACTACGGATGAGGTAAGACATTTGGCAACAAGATTTATTCTGATAATGGCATGTCTTATGCCGGTATGCGCTTATAATCATGCAGCATATTTTACATTGCGTTCTGGAGGCAAGACAATAATTACATTTCTTTTCGACAGCTTTTTTGCGTGGGTTGTTGTTGTGCCAACTGGTCTTATCCTTGCTTATAAGACTGATATACCGGTTGTACCTATGTATTTAATATGTCAGGGAATAGAGGCTGTCAAAATGATAGTAGCATATATACTGGTTAAAAAGGATGTATGGATACAAAACCTTGCTAAGGTTATTAATTAGCATGTATTTTAAAATGGAGTGTGCATAAGGAGAATGCGGGAAAATGAGAGAGTATAACGGAAAGAAATATGTTGAGGGCGAAAAGCATGATCTTGCAGATTTGATAGAAATCGTTATTATTCTTAGAAATAAAGAATATGGATGCAAATGGGACAAGGTACAGACACATGAATCATTAAAGAAATGTCTGGTTGATGAGACTAATGAAGTGTTAGAGGCCATTGATAATAAAGATACTATTAACCTATGTGAAGAATTGGGTGATTTGTTGCTTCAGGTTGTTTTTCATGCGAGTATTTCATCTGATGATGATGAATTCACTTTTGATGATGTTGTTCAGACAGTATCAGATAAAATGATTCGGAGACATCCTCATATTTTCGGTGATGCTGATGTTCCTTCTACCAAAGAAGAGAGCCGGGAAAGATGGCTTGAAATAAAGAGGCAAGAGAAGATGCGTAAAGAGATTACAAAAGAATAAAAAATGTGAACAAAAATGCTTGCAAATCAGAACAAATGTTTGTATAATAAACATATGTTCGAATTGCAAGCATCTTTAAATTTACAGGATAAACTACATATATTAGCTGATGCAGCAAAGTATGATGTAGCATGCACATCAAGTGGCGCTGATAGAAGAGGAAAGAAAGGTATGTTAGGTAATGCCAAAGCATGCGGAATATGTCATACATTTGCATCAGACGGGAGATGTATTTCACTCCTTAAGATACTTATGACTAATCATTGTATTTATGATTGCAGGTATTGTATTAATCGTTCGTCTAATGACATTGAGAGAGCTACATTTTCTCCCACTGAGATATGTGAACTGACAATTGAATTCTATAAAAGGAACTACATTGAAGGATTGTTTCTAAGCTCAGGTGTTCTAAAGAATCCTACATATACGATGGAGAGAATGTGCGAGACATTAGCACTTCTTAGGGGTAAGTATAGGTTCAATGGATATATTCATATTAAGACTATTCCGGGCGCATCTGATGAGCTTATTGCCATGGCAGGTCTTTTAGCTGATAGAATTAGTATTAATATGGAGTTACCTACAGAAGAGAGTCTTAAGAGTCTTGCTCCTAATAAGAGCTTTTCTTCTATTATTACCCCTATGGCGAAGGTGAGTAATACTATTGCAAGTTCAAGAATGTCATTAGGTAAGACAGCACGTATGGAGAGAAGTAGTAGTAACAGATTCTTAAGCGATAGTATATTCTCTAATAGAGATAACAGTATTGAAGCTTCAAGGAATGAGATTATCGATGGTAATTCAGGACATACATTAGCTGATAGTAGTTTATCAGTGAAAGAAGATGCCATAGTTAAGGGCGCCGGTACTCTGGATTTATCTGTTATCAGAGATACAGGTGTCTCTCAAGATTTTATTGATAAGAGAAGATTTGCATCTGCTGGTCAGAGTACTCAGATGATAATAGGTGCATCAGGTGAGACTGATTATACTCTTATTAATACTACACAGAAGCTTTATCAGTCGTTTGACCTAAAGAGAGTCTTTTATTCTGCATATATTCCTATAAATGAGGATTCTGCGTTGCCTGCATTAGGAACACCACCACCTTTATTGAGGGAGCACAGATTATATCAGGCTGACTGGCTTCTAAGGTTTTATGGTTTTACAGCTGATGAATTATTGTCTGAAGATAAACCGAATTTTAATGAAAAGCTTGATCCTAAGTGTGACTGGGCTGTTCGTCATTTAGATATATTTCCTATTGAGGTACAGACTGCATCTTATGATTTAATCTTAAGAGTTCCGGGAATAGGACCAAAATCTGCTATGAGAATTATTAATGCCAGGAGATTTGGAAAGCTGGATTATGAAAGCTTAAAGAAGATGGGCGTTGTTCTAAAAAGAGCGCATTATTTTATTACTTGTGGCGGTCGAATGATGTTTAGGATACCAATTGAAGAAGGTTATATCACAAGACAGCTCACCGATATGAATACTAAGGAGAATTGGCAGGTATGTCATGTGTCTCAATATAGACAGTTGTCATTATTTGAGGATTTTGGGGTGTCATAGTATGAGAGTATTTACATGTGGTAATAGTTTTGAAGATAAGATGACTTGTATATATGATGCGTGGGAGTATGCATTGCTCCATGGACATAATAATGTGAGACTAATGGTTGAACCTGTTTGCCAGTACTCATTTGCAGAAGAATATGTTCATGTTGATGTGGATGCCGAAAAAACTAATAAAGTAGTTAGGTCGATAATTAATAGCATATCTTATGAAGCATATCTGAATGTCTTTTATTCAACACTATTTTATGAAGACACACTTGATGACATATATAGATTTTTGATTGTTGCATTTAAGGTTGGAAGTGGTGTGATGAGAATGCTAACTGATAAAGCTGTTATGAGGATTATGGAGTATAGGCGTAAGGTTGGCAATGAGATTCATTTTTCACATGAGTTTATTAGGTTTAATTCTATAGATAATAAGGTATATGTAGCACATTATGAACCAAAATGTGACATTATTTATATGACTGCAATGCATTTTGCTGACAGAATGCCTTCAGAGTGTTTTGTAATTATTGATGATAACAGACAATATGCTGTGGTTCATCCTGCTGATGAAGATATGTATATTACAGAGCTTACAGATGAATATATGTTAAAGTTAAAAGAAACGGAATATGTTAACGATGAATACAGATCCTTATGGAAGGAGTTCTTTAATTCAATTGGAATAAAAGAACGTGAGAATTATAAGTGCCAGCGTAATATGTTCCCAATATGGATGAGAAAGCATGCTGTTGAATTCCTTGATTAGTTTGGTAGTATGGTGAATTTGAATACTTATTACTCTTTTGTTTTATGTTATTATGATTTTATATGTTTTTTATATTTTGTTTTTATATTTTTGAGAAAAGCCTTGACTAATTGTACATTATTAAAATACTATATGAATATGTTTGTAATATTATAATAGTATTATTAGAATTAGTGAGGAGAGTATTTATGAAAGAACAAAAAAACAGAGGCTCATTTACAGGGGGAATCGGATTTGTGCTTGCGGCAGCGGGAAGTGCCGTAGGACTTGGTAATGTATGGAGATTTCCATATCTTGCTGCTAAGGATAATGGCGGTGTATTTATCTTCTGCTACATAATTCTGGCATTAACATTTGGCTTTGCCATGCTTACTACAGAGATTGCAATTGGTAGAAAAACCGGTCAGGGACCGCTTACTGCTTATGCAAGAATTCATCCAAAGTGGAAAGGTGTTGGATTCTTTGCCTGGCTTGTTCCTATTATTATTTTACCATATTATTGTTTGATTGGCGGATGGGTACTTAAGTATTTTTCTGTATATACTTCAACTCATTCTGCTGCTGCGGCTGAAGACGGATACTTTACCGGATTTATTACTTCTCCGTTTAGCCCTATAGTATTCTTATTTATATTCCTATTAATTACTGCAGTTGTTGTATTTTGTGGTGTTGATAAAGGAATTGAAAAGATTAGTAAATATCTTATGCCTATATTATTAGTTCTTATTATTGGTATATCAGTATACTCATTAACACTTTCACATAAGGATGAAAGTGGAGTTGTAAGAAGTGGTTTAGAAGGGCTTAAGATTTATTTAATACCGGATTTTTCAGGTATGACTTTGAATGATTTTGCTGTTGTAATCATGGATGCAATGGGACAGCTGTTCTTCTCAATTAGTGTAGCTATGGGTATCATGGTTGCTTATGGCTCATATGTTCCTAAGAATGTAAATCTTATGAAGTCTATTAACCATATTGAGATATTTGATACGATTGTTGCACTTTTAGCTGGTCTTATGATTGTTCCGGCTGTATATGTATTTATGGGTAGAGAAGGAATGTCACAAGGACCGGGACTTATGTTCGTGTCACTTCCAAAGATATTTGATGAGATGGGCAAGGTAGGAGTAGTAATCGGTTTTGTCTTCTTCCTTATGGTAGCTTTTGCTGCTATAACATCTTCTGTATCAGTTATGGAAGCAGTTGTTTCAGGAATAATGGATAAGTTTAAGCTTAATAGAAAGCTTAGTGTTGTAATAGTTACAGTTTATGCAATGATTCTTGGAGTTATTGTATGCCTTGGTTATAACAAATTATACTTTGAGGTTAAGCTTCCAACCGGTAGTACAGCACAGATTTTGGATATTCTTGATTATATTAGTAATAATTGTCTTATGCCACTTGTAGCACTTCTTACTTGTATACTTATTGGCTGGATTGCTAAGCCTAAGACTATAATTGATGAGGTTACTGAGGGTGGTCATAAGTTTGGAAGAAAAACACTATATATTATTATGATAAAGTATGTTGCGCCTATATTACTGTTTGTTTTACTTTTGCGTTCTGTAGGCTTGCTTACATTCTAGAGGAGGCGATTTGATGGCTGCTTGGAAAGATAACATTAGAAGAGTTGTTCCGTATGTTCCGGGAGAACAACCAAAGGAGCCTGATATTATTAAACTAAATACTAACGAGAATCCTTATGGACCAACTCCGAGAATTAAAGGTATTTCTGATGATCCGGATATGCTTAGGCTATATCCGGATCCATCAATATCATTATTAGTTGATGAGTTAGCAAGGTATCATGGTGTTGATTCATCACAGATATTTGTTGGAGTAGGCTCTGATGATGTTCTTGCAATGTCATTTATGACGTTCTTTAACTCTGACAAGCCTATTCTGTTTCCTGATGTTACATATTCATTTTATGATGTATGGGCTGATTTGTTTAGAATACCATACGAAAGACCTTTGCTTGATGATAGTTTCAGACTTGTTAAGGAGGATTATTATAAGGATAATGGCGGAATAGTATTTCCTAATCCTAATGCCCCTACTGGAATTTATGAACCGATTGAGACTATTGAAGATATAGTAAAGAATAATCAGGATTCTATTGTAATTATTGATGAGGCATATATTGATTTTGGGGGTGAATCTGCACTTCCTCTTATTAATAAATATGATAATCTTGTTATTGTTAGAACATTCTCTAAATCAAGATCAATGGCAGGTCTTAGAATAGGTTATGCAATAAGTAATCCTGAGCTGATTAAGGCACTTAATGATGTTAAGTATTCATATAATTCATATACTATGAATAGACCATCTATAATTATGGGTGCTGAATCTGTTAAGGATGAGGAGTATTTCAGGAATACGATTAACATGGTTATTAAAACTCGTGAAGAATTTGTGGAAGCTGTAGGTGCATTAGGCTTTTCATGCCTTCCTTCAGCAACGAATTTTGTATTTGCTAAGCATGAATTTATTCCGGCTAAGGATATTTTTTTAGCTGCAAAAGAAGCAAAGATATATGTAAGATATTTTGATTCGCCAAGAATTAATAATTATCTTCGTATATCAATTGGTACAGATGAAGAGATGACAACATTTGTTAATTTCTTAAAAGAATTTGTTAGCTCCTATAATAAGGATTCCTTGAATTAGCGAGCGATTCCTTATATTAGCGAGCCCGTATATATTGACTTTACAGCTTTTTTCGGCATATGATTATTTCATCGAAACGTTTCGTTAATTTCGAGATTTAAGGAGAATAATTAATGAAATTTGATGAATTTTCAGATTATGTGACCCAAAGGTTAACAGGGACTTTTGAGGAAAGGGGGGAAGCTGTAGCAGTCAATATTAAGAAAGTAGTTAAGAACAATGGATATGAGCTGACTGCACTTACTGTTTGTCGAGATGGATATAATGTTAGCCCGACTGCATATTTGGAACAGTTCTATTCTAAGTATGAAGAGTATGGTGATATAGAAAGTGTCTTTGATGAACTGTCAGAAATATTTTCAGACGAGATGTATAATAAGAATATAAGCGTTGATAGTTATTATTCTTATGATGATGCTAAGGATAATATCATTGTTCGTTTGATTAATTATGATAAGAATAAAGAGATTCTTAATGATATACCATTTATTCCATATTTGGATCTGGCAATAACCTTTAGGTGGATTGCTGATATAAACGATAATGGACTAGCCTCTGTTTTAGTATCCAATAGTGATATTGCAAGGTGGAACATTACTATTGATGATTTGTATGATGTTGCACTCGATAATACTGTTCGATTATTCACAGGACGCGTTGAGAATATGTTTGAGCTTCTCAAGAATAGATACAACTATAATGAGTATTGCAATATTAAACAAGAGGATGGACAATTATTTGTTATTTCTAATGAAATTGGTGTAAATGGTGCTTCTGTAATTTTGTATCCTAATATCTTAGATTTCTGTGCAGAGATAGTTCATGATAATGTATATATTATGCCGTCTAGTATACATGAAATGATATTTATTGCTGCATCATATGTTGATAATCCGGATTATTTAATTGAACTTGTAAGAGATGCAAATGATTCTGTTGTTCACAGTACTGAAATTCTGTCTTATAATGTGTATTTTTATGATTATAACAGGAAAACATTGGATATTGTTCATTGACAAAAGTATGTTCATGACATAGAATTAAAGTAATGTTTTTTGTGGCAGAATTTATAAGGTTTTTTTGGGGAGGTTTGCAACGTGAATGAGAGTTATATTTCGAGAAGAGATAAGATAGTTGCTTCAGCTATTGAATTAATTGGTGATTTAGGTTTGCATGCCCTTACTACTAAGAATCTTGCAAGAAAAGAGAACATTTCTGAAACATTAATATATAAATACTTTGGTGGCATAGATGAAGTGCTAATTGAGGTTGTGGCACAGTATGCTGCATTTGATATTAATATTCAAAGAACAGTTGAGAATATGAATACTTCATATATGGAGAAGCTCAAGTATTATGCTGATACATATGCTACATATTATGATAATTATCTTGGAATGGGCGCCATTATGCTTCACTATGAAGAATTATTACATTTTAGTGAAACTAGAGAGACCATTTCTGACTGTATTTTGAAGAGAAATGATTTTGTATGTGGATTGTTTGAAAAAGCCATAGAAAACAAAGAGATTAGAACCGTCTTTTCACCTAAAGAGCTAACTCTTATATATAATGGATTGTTTACTGAAGGTCTTATTGAAAGAAGAACAAAATATTCAAATAAGAGTTTTCGTCTTGAGATTAAAGAGATGTTAAATCGCTTCGACAAGATGTTGAGGTTGTAGTTTTAGGAGGGTATATGTCATGAAGATTTTAATTGCTGAGGATGATGTAGCAAATGCAAAGTTTTTATCCAAGTATTTAAGCAAGTTTGGTGAGGTTGTTATTACACCAGATGGAATAGCAGCTGTTGATGAATTTGTAAGCTGCCTTGAACGTGGAGAACATATTGATTTGGTATGTCTTGATATTATGATGCCTAAGATTGATGGATACAAAGTGCTTGCTTCAATTCGAAGTGCGGAAAGAAAGCATGGTGTTTCTAGAATGCTTAGATCAAAGGTTATTATGACAAGTGCACTTGATGAGGCTAGCTTCGACAGCAATCTTGCTAGTGATGATTATGATGACTATATTTGTAAACCGATAGACATTGTTAAGTTTAACGAGATGCTTAAGAAATTAGATATTATTTAGGCTAGGTATTGGAATGGATTTATTCAGTTATATGAGAGAGAATTATCAGGAAGATGAATCTCCACTCGCTAAAAGGCTTAGGCCTGAGACACTGGATGAGGTTGTAGGTCAGGAGCATATAATTGGACCTGATAAATTGTTATATAGAGCTATAAAGGCAGATAAGATTAGTTCGCTTATTTTTTATGGTCCCCCTGGTACAGGAAAGACCACACTTGCTATGGTTATTGCACATACTACAAAGGCTGAATTCTGTCAGTTGAATGCAACTACCTCTGGAAAGAAGGATATGGAACAGGTAATATCCAAGGCTAAGGATATTCGTGGTATGTATGGCAAAAAGACTATATTGTTTATTGATGAGATTCATCGATTCAATAAATCGCAACAGGATTATCTGCTTCCGTTTGTAGAAGACGGTACTGTGATATTAATAGGAGCTACTACCGAGAATCCTTATTTTGAAGTAAATAGTGCTCTTATATCAAGATCTAATGTATTTCAGCTAAAGCCATTATCAAAAGAGAATATTAAAGAATTAGTATTAAAGGCTGTTTATGACCAAAAAGGCATGGGAGCCTTTAATGCTTGTATAGATGATGATGCAGCTGACTTTTTGAGTGATATGTCTGGTGGAGATGCAAGAAGTGCACTTAATGCAGTTGAACTTGGAGTTCTTTCTACTGAACCTGATGAGGAAGATGGTAAGATTCATATTACCCTTGATGTAGCTGAGGAGTGCATTCAGAGAAGAGCTATCAGATATGATAAGGATGGAGATAATCATTACGATGTGATATCAGCATTTATTAAGAGTATGAGAGGCTCTGATCCGGATGCAGCTGTGTTTTATCTTGCGAAGATGCTATATGCAGGAGAAAGTGTTACATTTATTGCAAGAAGAATAATGATATGTGCTTCAGAAGATGTTGGTAATGCTGATCCTAATGCAATCTGTGTTGCAACTGCCTGTGCTCAGGCAGTAGAAAGAATCGGAATGCCTGAGGCTCAGATAATACTAGCACATGCTGCAACATATGTTGCATGTGCACCAAAGAGTAATTCTGTTGTAAATGCAATATTTGGCGCACTAGATGTTGTTAAGAATGAGTATACTGGACAAGTTCCGGTTCACCTTAAAGATGCGCATTATAGCGGTGCCGAGAAGCTTGGGCATACAGGATATAAATATGCACATGAATATCCTAATCATTATGTAAAACAACAGTATCTTCCTGATGAACTTGTTGGAAGAGTATTCTACGAGCCGTCTGATAATGGATATGAGGTTACAATAAAGGATTATTTTAAAAGAATAAAGAAAGATATTGATTGATATGAACAGATTTAAGAAAATTATGGCAATAGTACTTGTTGTAGTACTAGTAGCATTATATGTGGCTACATTTATTATGGGTGTTACTGGTAGTGAATACTTTATGGGAATGCTTGTTCTTTGTATTATTGTACCGATATTATGCTATGCCATATTAATGGTTAACAGACTTCTTAGACAGAAGGGTGAGGAGTTAAGGAGAGAAGTAGAGCAAGAGCTTGAGAATGCTCATGATGATACAGAATAGTATTAACGCCATGTTAGCAGTATTTGTTAATCATTATTTATTTTTATTTGTTGAAAAAAATTGTAATATTTGATATAATCTCTAAGGTTTTAAAAAAGTATACGAGGTAGATGAAATGAGTTTATTAACTGATTGGCGTGAGTATGCCTATGGATTAGATGACAGAACACCTGAAGGAAAGCAGTTTTGGTTTGATTATTTTCAAGCTGAGAAAGGTATTTATGAGAAATTGCTTTCAAATCCTAAGGCAGATCCTGTAAAAGGAACTGTTAAAGGTCTTGCTGAGGAATATGGTGTTACTCTTCAGTTTATGGTTGGTTTCCTTGATGGAATAGAAGAAAGTCTTGTAATTCCTAACAATGTTGATGAGATAACAGAGGATTCAGAGGTTACACTTGGCATAGATTACGAGAAGCTTTATATGAACATGGTAGGATGTAATGCTGAATGGCTTTATACACTTCCTCAGTGGGATGCAATATTTACACAGGAGAAGAGAGATGAGCTTTATAAGACTGAGAAGAAATCAAAGACATTAATTAAACCACCTAAGGTTGGACGAAACGATCCATGTCCATGTGGCTCAGGACTTAAGTTTAAGAAGTGTTGTGGTAAGTAATTTTATAAAAAGACGGCCTGTTAATTTGGGTCGTCTTTTTTGTATAATATGAAATTTCTCCGGATTTCCTATTATGCAAAAAGCTTTGCTATGGATGCGCACTTACGCGATAGAAATCATGTCCAAAAGCGACCGCGCTTGGCGCGAGAATCTCGCAATCGAGATTCTTTCTTGTTTATAGGAAGTTTTTGGAGAAAATAACACTCCGCCAGGATTATACTGAGCGGATTACAGAGTGTATTAATATGAGGAATAGGTGATTATGGTAGAATTTGATATAAATCAGAAGGAAGCTATTGCACATTATAATGGACCAATGATGGTTATTGCCGGTCCCGGTTCTGGCAAAACTACAGTGATTACTCATAGAATTAAGTATTTAATTGAAAATTATAATGTGAATCCAGGCAGTATTCTTGTAATTACTTATACAAGAGCTGCAGCTACTGAGATGGGTAACAGATTTGCAGACTTAATAAAATCTAAATCAAAGGTTACATTTGGAACATTTCATTCTGTATTTTATAGTATTTTGAGGCTTGCTTATAACTATAAGAATGAAGATATAATTACAGAATATGAGAAATATGAGTTGCTTAAGAAGATAATAGCTAACCATAATTTTAATTATGAAACACAGGATGATTTCCTGAAGAATCTTATTTCAGATATTGGTTTATGTAAATGTGACAGATGCATGTCAATGGATTTTAAAAGCAGCTGCTTAAATTCTGAGGATTTTAATACAATATATAATGAATATACAAAAAATCTTGAGGAAGCTCATAAGATAGACTTTGAAGATATGCTAGTGTATACATATGAATTATTCATGCAAAGACCTGACATATTATTGAAGTGGCAAAAACTATATAGGTATATTCTTGTTGATGAATTTCAGGATATCAATAAAATACAATATGAAATTGTCAAGCTTCTTACCGGAGATAATAGAAACCTTTTTGTAGTAGGAGATGATGATCAATCCGTATATAGTTTTAGGGGTGCGACTCCAAATATTATGCAGGATATCAGAAATGATTTTCCTGATATCAAAATAGTATATTTGAGTACAAATTACAGATGCAGTAGCGATATTGTATGCTGTGCAAACAGAATAATTAAGAATAACAATAATAGATATAGCAAAAATATAGTATCAGCATATAGTGGTGTTCAGAGAGAACGAGTTCATGTTATTACTGTTAAGGATCAAAAAGAGGAATATAAAGACATAATAAGCAGAATATGTGAGATGAACAAGCAGGGAATACAATATTCTGATATTGCAATACTACATAGGACAAATGTTGAAGCTAGAGCATTAGCTACTAAACTGCTTGAGTATAATATACCAATTAAGATTAATGACTCGGTCTCGAATATATTCTCACATTTTATTGCACGCAATATTATTGATTATATTATGCTTGCACTTGGTGACAGAAGCAGGAAACGTTTTATTTCAATTGTAAACAGGCCAAACAGGTATATTGGACGAGACGCATTTTGGGGAAATGAAGTGAGCTTCGATGAACTTAGAGAATACTATAAAGATAATATCCGTATACAGAATAATATTAATGTATTACAAAACGATTTAAAACGCATTGCCGTAATGAAGCCATATGGCGGTATTAATTATATAAGAAAAGCATGTGGATATGATACATATATTAAAGAATATGCCAAATACCGTGGGCTTGATTGGAGTGATTATTATAGTATTCTTGATGACGTTTTAGAAAGCTCCAGGGAATTTAATAGCTATAATGAATGGTTTGATTATATAGATGAGTATACGCGTACACTAAATGATTTAGGTCGCAGAAAGCTTATTGATAAGAACAGTGTTACTATTTCAACGATGCATAGTGCAAAAGGACTCGAATTTGACCAGGTTTTTATTCTAAATGCTGTTGAAGGCTTTGTGCCACACAAGAAATCAAAGGAGATTGATGAAATAGAAGAGGAAAGAAGAATTTTTTATGTGGCGGTTACAAGGGCAAGGTATGGGTTATATGTATATATACCTGAAGTGCTATATGGAAGGAAGTCGATTAAGTCAAGATTTGTATGTGAAATGATATTTGATGAAGATTTGTTTCAGGTAGGAAATAGAATTGTCCACAAAAGATATGGAAATGGAACCATAGTATTTGTGGACAATAAAAAGGTTATTATTGATTTTGAATCCGGAATTACAAAAACTCTCAGCATAGAATACTCAATAAACAATAGCCTGATAGCTTCAGCTATGAATGATTAGTCGTTGTCAGGCATTGAATTAAATTCCATTTCGTCTAGTAATTCATCAAACGCATCAGCTACAATTTCGAATTCTTCTTCGTCTTCAATTGATGTAAGCTCAACCTCATCGTCTTCAAGCTCTTTATAACGATATAATAATACCTCATCTTCGTCATCATTATCATCACTAGGTGTTGAAGGAATAAGAGCGATGTAATCATTATTATTAGCAGGGAAGATTGCAAGTATTTCGCACTCCATCTCTGTTCCGTCATCAAGAACTAGATTAATCATTTCAATTTCTTCGTCGTCAATATTATTAAACTGCTTTGCCATATTTTATCTCCTTTAAATAGTATTTTATATTATTTGATTTTATAGATAATACTATATGTTGTCAAACAATATATTTTGATAATATGATGAAATTTGGGCTTGGTTATGTGGGTACAGCACTTCTTAAAATAACGGCTACGGACCTGATTTGTTGCTTATGTACAGGTTGAATGAAAATGTAAATTCCATTTGTAAACTTAAATTCCATACTGAAGACTA
>JAEDHX010000053.1 GCA_016296785.1 Coprococcus sp.
CAGAAGCGAGGGCTTTAGTGAAGGCAGAAGCGAGGGCTTTAGTGAAGGCAGAAGCAAAGGTCTCAATGAAGGCGAGATAAATATGCTGGTTAAAACTGTAGTTGCCATGATTAGGAAGAATATGGCGGTAGAAGAAATTGCAGAATTAACAGATGCGTCTGAAGAGCAGATAAATAATATAGCTTCTGTTGTAAATGATTTTTCTCCGGAATGTGATAGGGATAAGATTGTTGAGGAATATATAAAGCGTTTTATGCCATAACTTACAAATATTGCTCATAGCAAAAATATTGAATACAAATAATACTAGGGAAATAATATATGCTTCAGAATAATGATAATAAAGAACAAATCGAGCTGCTTGCGGATAAACTTCTGCAGCTTGCAAGGGATACAATAACAGTTCGTTTCAGGTTCTTTGATAATGCTATTTCAAGAATAAAAACAGAATACAGATATGGAATAGGCGGGGTATCCTCAAATGGTAATATAATATATATTGATCCTGCATTTTTGCTGAAAACATATATGGATGAACCCGGCATTGTTGTGAGAATATACCTTCATGTATTGCTTCATCTTGTATTCATGCATCAGCTTCAATATGATAAGCTTGATGAAGAAATGTGGAATGTAGCAGCCGATATTGCAGTTGAAAATATTATTCTTGAGATGGATTTTTCTGCTGCATCATTATCACGTGATATTGAGGCGTCTGACCAGATTACAAAGCTATTAAAGCGTGTGGATTCATTGACTGCAGATAAGTTATATAGAGAATTTGTTGTAAATGGAATGTCAATGGATGCAAAAAAGACATATAGAAGACTCTTTATGATAGATTATCATGATAGCTGGCGAGGGTCAGAAGAGATGTCGAACGAGATAATGATAAGTGAAGATGATTGGAAAAAGATCGCGAGACGAATAAAAACAGAGCTTAGAACTTTTTCAAAGGATAAAGTAGGAATGGAGAGTCTTCTTACTAATGTTGATGAAGCTGTAAGAGAGAAATATAATTATCATAATATACTTCAGCGTTTTGTTGAAACAGGTGAAGAGATAAGGTTGAATGATGATGAATTCGATTATGTTTATTACACATATGGATTATCAACATATGGGAATATGCCACTTATTGAGCCACTTGAATATAGGGAAGATAAGAAGGTAAAGGAAATTGTAATTGCAATTGATACTTCTGCTTCTGTAAGAGGCAAGACGGTAAAGAGCTTTGTGCAAAAGACATATGACATGCTAAAGCAGGAGGAGACATTTTTTAGAAAAATCAATATTCATATCATTCAGTGTGATGCGCAGATACAATCTGATATTAAGATTGAGAATGATGATGACTTCCGGGAATTTATTGATAATGGTGAGATAAAGGGATTTGGAGCAACTGATTTCAGACCTGTTTTTGACTATGTTGATATGCTAAAGGAAAAAGGTGAGTTTGAAGATCTGAAGGGGATTATTTATTTTACTGATGGATATGGAATATATCCTGAACGTATGCCTGATTATGATGTGATATTCACTTTTTTGAACGAGGATGATATGAGACAGCCTGTGCCGGGCTGGGCGATGAAGGTAATAATAGAAGATAGTGAGATTGGTAATGAAGTACTTGACTAATCATCTGTTATTAGCATAATAATAACTTTGTATGTATGGAATAAGGAGAAAAAGAAAGATGAATATTAATAGAGCAAAAGAA
Source organism: Coprococcus sp. (assembly GCA_016296785.1). GTDB lineage: Bacteria > Bacillota > Clostridia > Lachnospirales > Lachnospiraceae > Coprococcus. Next base: position 1,721 of record JAEDHX010000053.1, read on the forward strand.
GATATCAAAAATACGGTTAAGATTTATTTGAAAAAAGATGAGTTCGGTGATTATCGAATTCCTGTAGAAAGACAGCGACCTGTATTTTTGCTTGGTGCTCCGGGTATTGGAAAAACAGCAATTATGGAACAGATAGCAGCAGAGCTTAATATTGCTCTTGTTTCATATTCCATGACTCATCATACAAGACAGTCTGCACTTGGACTGCCTTTTATTAAAGAGAAGTCATATGGAGATATGAAGTATGATGTATCTGAGTACACCATGAGCGAGATAATAGCATCTATATATGAGACAATGGAGAAGTCCGGCGTGAAGGAAGGTATCCTTTTCCTTGATGAGATTAATTGTGTTTCGGAGACACTTGCGCCTTCAATGCTCCAGTTCCTGCAATACAAGGTGTTTGGAAAGCATAAGGTTCCTGATGGATGGGTTATCGTAACTGCAGGTAATCCGCCTATGTACAACAAGTCTGTCAGGGAATTTGATGTTGTTACAATGGACAGACTTAAGGTTATAGAAGTAGAGGCCGATTATGCAACCTGGAAGCAGTATGCTCTTGATAGGAATATAAATCCTGCAATTACAAGCTTTCTTGAGCTAAAGAAGGAGTTCTTTTATCATATGGAGACTACTGCAAAGGGCAGATCATATATTACAGCCCGTGGCTGGGAGGATTTGTCAGAGATTATTACTCTTTATGAAGAGGAAGGTCTTACTGTTGATGAAACAGTTGTTGATCAGTATATAAGAAATGATAATGTAATAAAGGAATTCTGTGCATATTATGATTTATATCAGAAATATAAGCATGACTACAAGGTAGATGAGATTTTATCAGGTAACATCACGGATATTGCAATAGAAAAAGCAAAGAAGGCTTCATTTGATGAGCGGTTATCTCTCCTAGGTATGCTGCTTGATAAGGTTCAGGCGGAGATTAAGGATGTAATTAATACTTCAGATTATCTGACAGAGCTTATGACACCATTAAAGGCAGTAAAAGTTGCTGCTGCAGATAATGGGAAGAATATAGCTGAGATATTAAAGCTTCAGGCAGAAGCAAAAGAGAAAATGATAAATAATATGTCATCAGCAAATGCTCTTACTAAGCAGGATAAGCTTAAGAATAAGCGCGTAATACGATTTATGACTGACCTTTATAAGGAGCTTGTTGCTAAGGATAAGACCTTTGGTAGTGAAGCATTTGATATTGTTAAGGCAAGATTTGATGCTCAGGTAGATGAAATGAAACAGGCCGTTGCTGTTTTGTCAGACAGGCTTCATAATATGTTTGAATTTGCAGGACTGGCTTTTGCAGATGGTAATGAGATGCTTATTCTTGTTACAGAGCTGACCGCAGGAAAATACAGTTCGAGATATATAAGCACTTACGGATGTGAGGACTATCACAAATATAATAAGCTCTTAATGATAAGTGAAAGACAAAATGATATGAAGGAGAGTATCAAGCAGCTCGATCTGCTATAAGATATGTGATTATGCATATGATACGTTCAACGGAAATTGATAATATAAAAATAGAATATATTATTAACCAGGATATAGATGAGAGTATTACTATTGTTGGTGTTAGAAATGTTGGCTCATCATTTTCTGTTCCTGAGGAGATAGACGGTCACAAAATAAAGATTATCGGTAAGAAAGCCTTTCTTGGCTGCAGGCTTTTAAGGCAGATTACAATTCCTGCCGGCATAGAAGAAATACAGGATTATGCATTTGCACAATGCTATAACTTAAGAACCGTAATTATTATGAATAATAAAATATACTTCGGTAATGGTATATTCACGGAATGTAACATGATACAGGATATCTGTCTTGGCTATGAGGAACCTGATGATGTATCAGCTCTTCTTGGAACATTGATATACAGGCTTAAGGCTGAACATATACTCGTTGATGATTCGTGGGGTACAGAGTCATGGTTTGCAAAGTGGGATATGGAGCTGCTTGCATATTTGAAACAGGATGATGAAGAAGGGTACACTGATCTTGTACTTTGCGGTGAAGAGGATATACAGTATAGCCTTGAAGAATATATATGTAAAAAACGCATTAATAAATCGGCTCTATGCCTTATCAGGCTTATGCATAACGGCATGCTGTCTAATGAGAATGAGAAGCTTATAAAGGATTACATCCTAAGTCATATTAAAGGGTGTAAGACAGATGAGGCCTGGCAGGCACTACTATCTGAGTTTTCAAATGATATCAATTATTTTAAATTATTTGCCGATATTGGAGGGATTAATTCAGATAATATAGATGAGCTTTTAGCAGATATGGGGGAAGTATCCTCCGAGGCTAAGGTATTTCTTATGGATTATAAAAAGGACAATTTTAGTGCAGTAGATGCGTTTGATATTTTCTCCTTATAGGATAAAAGAATAACCATTAACAGCAATATAAATGCTGTTAATGGTTATTCTTTTATTATCTGTTATTTTTAGTATATGATGTGATGCTTACTATTTGATATTTGATAAAAGCATTTCCTGAAGGTCATCAGGGGAGAATATATAATGCTTTCCGCAGAATTGGCAGTTAACTTCAATAGGCTCATTATCTGCAAGCATATTTGCAATTTCTTTCTTTCCAAGACTTAATACTGCTTTATAATAGCGTTCCTTACTGCAATTACAGTGCCATTTTGCAGGAAGCTCATCCGTAATTACAACATCATAGCCTTCAAATATCTGGTTTATTATATCCATAGGAGTAAGACCTTTATCCAAAAGGGCTGTTATTGATGTGAATTCTGAAAGCCTTTTTTCAAGGGTATCAATTAGCTCTTCTGAAGCAAATGGCATAAGCTGAATAATAAATCCACCTGCCTGTTTTACTGTATTATTCTTCTCCATTAATACACCGAGTGCTACGGAGGTAGGAATCTGTTCTGAGGTTGCAAAGTAATATGTTAAATCCTCTGCAATTTCTCCTGATACAAGCTGAGTCTGTCCTATATATGGCTCTTTTAGTCCGATATCCTTGATAACTGAAAGAACTCCAAGATCAAGAGCCTTTGCTACATCAAGCTTTCCTTTGTCGTTAGCGTGGAGTATTACTTCAGGATTGTTGACATATCCCTTTACTCCGCCATTTGCATCTGCAGTTACCGTAAGTCCGCCTATTGGACCGCTGCACTGAATCTGCAGGGTAAGAACGTCTGAATCATTCTTGCACTGTGCGCCCATAAGTACGCCTGCTGTAAGAAGTCTTCCAAGGGCAGCAGTAGCTACCGGACTAGTGTTGTGTATACTGCGTGCTGTTTCTACAAGGTCTCTTGTTGTGCCTGCAAAGAATCTGACCTGATTATCTGCAGCCATTCCTCTTATTATATGATCACTCATTTTCTGTATGTCCTTTCGTGTAGTATTTTCCTTCCTGCCATTTTTCTTTGGCAATAACATATATTCGTTCACTATCATCATTTGCCGGCTGTCTTGTAAATGCATCATAAAGTGCAATTAGTTGAAGCCCTGATTGCTCTATGCAGCTTTTTATTTCATCAATTGTAAGACCGCGCTGATAGTGGAATTCCTGATATTTTCGGTAAATGTTGTCTTCGCAGCAGGAGGAAGAGGTATTATTTATGTCACATTTGTCTGTTGTTGAATCTTTTATAAAAAGACTAAGTGCAAGCTCGTTAACATTGCTTTCCTCATCATAATAATTATCCCATATAAAGCTGACATCATCTCTATCTTCGGCGATAGTGCTGTCGGCCACCACGTCCTTGAAATAGTGGCGGGTTTTAAAGTCACATATAAACAGTCCGTCAGATTCAAGATAATTATTAACAAGGCGAAATACATCTGTAATCTCATCGGTATCTAATATATAGTTTAAGCTGTCACAAACACAAATTATGGCATTTACTGTTCCAAACAATTCAAATTCCCGCATGTCCTGAAGAAGATAAAGGATTGAAGACAAATTCTTTTCGGTCTTCTTCTGATTTGCAATCTCGAGCATTTCCTCAGAATTATCTATGCCAATCATATCATATCCTGATGTGGCAAGAAGCTCTGTAATATTACCTGTTCCACAGCCAAGCTCTGCGATAAGACCTTTATTTATATTGTATTCATTTAACAGACTTATTATATATGTTGTCCATTCCTTGTAAGGAATGTTGTCCATTAGTTCGTCATAAACCTGTGCAAAGCGTTCATATGCTTCCATGATAACTCCTTATAATCATATTGCTGCTTACTTTATCTAAATAGAGTAGCATATGAGTGATATATAGGCAAGTGATTTATTGACAAACAAATCATATGTGATAATATTATGAAAGGAAAAACTTGAGGAGGATATATTCCATGGCACAGACATACAATCATAAGGTTGTTGAGAAGAAATGGCAGCAGGTTTGGGACGATAACAAAGCCTTTGCTGCAACAGATGATTATTCAAAACCAAAGTATTATGCATTAGTTGAATTTCCTTATCCATCAGGACAGGGACTTCACGTAGGTCATCCAAGACCATATACAGCACTTGATATAGTAGCAAGAAAAAGAAGAATGCAGGGATATAATGTTCTTTATCCAATGGGATGGGATGCATTTGGACTTCCTACAGAAAATTATGCAATTAAGAATAAGGTTCATCCAAAAGAGGTTACTAAGAACAATGTTGCAAGATTCAAGGATCAGCTTCATTCACTTGGTTATTCCTTTGACTGGGACAGAGAGATAAATACAACAGATCCTGAGTATTATAAATGGACTCAGTGGATTTTCCTTAAGCTGTTTAAGGCTGGTCTTGCATATAAGAAGGAGATGCCAATAAACTGGTGTACATCATGTAAGGTAGGACTTGCTAATGAAGAAGTAGTAAATGGTGTATGTGAGCGTTGTGGTAGTGAAGTAGTACGTAAGGTTAAATCTGAGTGGATGCTTAAGATTACTGAGTATGCTGACAAGCTTATTGATGGACTTGACGGCGTTGATTATATTGAGCGTGTTAAGGTGTCACAGAAGAACTGGATAGGACGTTCAACAGGCGCAGAGGTAGATTTTGAAGTAAAGGGTAAAGAGGATAAGCTTCGTATTTATACTACAAGATGTGATACTTTATTTGGAGTAACATACATGGTTGTTTCTCCTGAACACCCAATTATTGATAAATACAAGGACGAGATTAAGAACTGGAGCGATATTGAGAACTATCGTGAGATGGCTTCAAAGAAATCTGATTTTGAACGTGCAGAGCTTGCAAAGGATAAGACAGGTGTATGTATTGACGGACTTACAGCAGTTAATCCTGTAAATGGCAAGGAGATTCCTATTTGGATATCTGACTATGTTCTTATGAGCTATGGAACAGGAGCAATTATGGCTGTTCCTGCACATGATGAAAGAGACTGGGAGTTTGCCAAGAAATTTGGTCTTCCTCTTATTCAGGTTGTTGCAAAAGAGGGTGAAGAGGTAGATATTAACGAGGCGGCATTTACCGATGTTGCTACCGGCGTTCTTATTAATTCTGATTTCATAAACGGACTTGAGGTAAAGGATGCTAAGGCAAAGATGATAGAATTCCTTGAGGATAAAGGAATTGGTACAGCAAAGACTAATTACAAGCTTCGTGACTGGGTATTCTCACGTCAGAGATACTGGGGCGAGCCTATTCCAATTGTAGAGTGTGAGAAATGTGGATTTGTTCCAATTGATGAAAGCGAGCTTCCACTTCTTCTTCCTGAGGTAGACAGTTATATGCCTACAGATAATGGAGAATCACCTCTTGCAGCAATGACTGACTGGGTTAAGACAACATGTCCATGCTGTGGAGGCCCTGCTAAGAGAGAGACAGATACTATGCCACAGTGGGCAGGTTCATCATGGTATTTCCTAAGATATACAGACCCTAAGAATACAGCGGCGCTTGCAAGTAAGGAAGCACTTAATTACTGGCTTCCTGTTGACTGGTATAATGGTGGTATGGAGCATACAACACTTCACCTCCTGTATTCACGTTTTTGGCATAAATTCCTATATGATGAGGGCATTGTTCCTACATCAGAGCCATATCAGAAGCGTACTTCACATGGTATGATTCTGGGTGAAAATGGTGAGAAGATGAGCAAATCTCGTGGCAATGTAGTAAATCCTGATGACATTGTTCGCGATTATGGAGCAGATACACTTCGTACCTATGAGATGTTTATTGGAGCATTTGATCTTGCCGCATCCTGGTCTGAGGATGGAGTAAAGGGCTGTAGACGTTTCCTTGAAAGAGTATGGAAGCTTCAGGATATGGTTAATGACGAAGCCGGATACTCAAAGGACATGGAAACAAAGATGCATCAGACAATCAAAAAGGTATCAAATGATTTCGAGAACCTTAAGTACAATACTGCAATCGCTGCTATGATGGAGCTTATTAATGTATTCTATAAGAAAGGAAGCGTAACAAAGGATGAATTCAAGACACTCCTTATTATGCTGAATCCTGTTGCACCTCATATCACTGAGGAGCTTTGGAGCATTAAGAATTATGGCGATTATATATATCAGCAGACATGGCCGGCTTATGATGAAGCAAAGACTGTTGAAGCGACAGTAGAAATTGCTGTTCAGATTAATGGTAAGATGAAGGCTACAATTGCCATAGGCAAGGAAGATCCAAAGGATGCTGTTATTGAAGCGGCAAAGGCTGCAATAGCTGATAAGCTTACAGGCAACATTGTTAAAGAAATCTATGTACCTGGAAGAATTGTAAATATTGTTATGAAATAATGATATGACATCAGTAATTTGATGTGTATATGAGGCAGGCTGTCATGAATAATCATGATAGCCTGCCTTTCTAATTTACATTATACTTCTAATCATTGCAATTTTCCTTTTGTCCTCGGGTGATGCCTGTTCAGCAAGTATATCCATAAGAAGGTCACGCTCGTTTTTTGTAAATGGAAGCTTTCGCTTGCTTAGTTCAGTATTCAACCTCATCATATCAGGAATCATCTGTTCAATTGATTTGTTGGTTGAACTGGTTGCGAGCTGCTTAATAATCTGCAGCTTTATTGGGTGTATATTACCAAGTCTTGGATCATGTTCGAAGTCATACATATGTAATCTCCTTGAAATAGATAATTTTCATAGAATTGAGCCCGCTCATTGTTGTCTGTTACTATGTAGCTCGTCATATTCTTCTAGCAGCTTCATAATATTATCAATCATATCCTCATTGCCTGCTACGTTTTCATACATATCATCATGTGTGCTTTCGTATGCATTTTCTTGTGCATTTTCGTATGTATTCTCGTGAACTTTTTCTTCATCATTTTCACTATTGTTCATCATATTCATAATATTTGCCATGTTAATCGCTGTTTTTATTCCTTCAAATTTAGCAGCAATATCAGTAAATCCACAGCCGCTTAAGGCATTAAGCACCTGTTCCTGATTATTCATATCCATATTAAGTCCGCATTTGTCTGTGTAATCGCTGTTTGACAGAGCATTCATAATAATACGCAGCTCGGTTATTTTGATATATAAGGCAAGAGGCGCTTTCATTTTCTGATCTGCAAATGGAATTAGCGCTTCTAGCATAATTAATCTGTCGTCGTTTATTAATTTGTCAAGAGGATGTGAGATTGGTCCGCGCATTATGACAGCTCCGCCATGTTTTAATTCATTATATGTTTTGATTATATACAGTATTCGCCTGATTGCTGGTGTGAGCTTAATTAAATATACCGACAGATACTTGGTTGGTATCTGCCGGCATAACAATTATGCTAGATAATAATTAGCAGCAGCAGTCATTGCCGCAGCCACATCCTGAATTGTTGCCACCACAGCAGAATAATAAGAGGATGATAATCCAGATGCAGTCACATCCGCCATTACCACCAAATCCGCCGCCAAAGCCTGAACCGCCACCACAGCAGCAAAGAAGAAGGATGATAATCAAAATGCAGGAGCAGCCGTTATTTCCGTTGCTTTGGAAACCGCCACCACAGCCACAACCGCACTGTGTTGCTGATAAATCACTCATGATAAATGCCTCCATTTCTTATTCATGGTATAAAATATTCAATAGAGCAATATGTGTTACAAAAAACATTAATTTTATGTTGGAATTTGTATTTGATTATTCTAAAACGTATCAGAATATGATATTATGTGTTAGAAGATTATTATCCTTATTACAAAGGGAAGGGGAGGAAAAATGATATATCGTTGTAAGAATTGTGGCGGTAATGTCGTATTCGAGCCGCACGAGCAGAAAATGAAATGTCTCAGCTGTGGAGGAAATGAGTGTCAGGAGGTAGTTCCAACAGATTATCCTGATGTCTGTGTTAATTGTGGAACTCGTATTCCGTATTCTCAGTATGCTTCTGCCGGAAGATGTCCTTCATGCGGTACATATTTAATTAGAGATAATATGATTTCGTATCCATACGGACCTGATTTGATTATTCCGTTTGCCATATCAAAGAGAGAAGCAGAGGAATGTCTTAAGAAAGAATTTGGTAAGAAGCTATTCCTTCCAAATAGTTTTTTGTCGGAGAAAACTCTTGAGCATATGAGGGGTGTGTATGTACCATTTTGGATGTATGATTATGATACAAACATTGAATATAATGCTATTGGTACTAAAGTAAAGACGTGGACATCAGGAGATAGAAGATATACAGAGACGTCATACTATAATGTATACAGAAAGATTCATATTAATTATGATGGAATACCTGTTGATGCCTCAATTGCCATGAATGATCAGATTATGGATTTGATGGAGCCGTATCATTATACTAAGTTTTTAAGCCATGATAATAAATATATATCCGGGTTTGAAGCTGAAGCCTATAATATGCCACCAAATGAGCTTGCAGGTCGTGCTGAGACTAAGGTGAATACAAGCAATAGAGAATGGATAGCATACCATACAACAGGATATAGCGGAATGTCACAGGAGAGATGTAATACAGATAATAGGCTTATTGAGAATAAATTTGCACTTCTTCCTGTTTGGATTTATGAGTATAGATATAACGGAGAGAATTATGTGTTCTACGTAAACGGGCAGACCGGAAAATGCGTAGGAAAGGCTCCGCTTAGCCTTGGTAAAGCAGTTGGTATGACGGCAACACTTCTTGGTTCATTACTTCTTGCTACAAATGGATTAGCTTTATTATTGGGGGTGCTGTAATATGGGTAAGAGTAAGAAGTTTTTTACATTTGCAATTGTTTGTGCTATATGTGGTCTTGCGTTTATCGGCATCTATTCAATGCTTGTAAAGTCGAGCACAAAGCATGACGAAAGAAGTAATACAGAGTGTTTATCAACACAAAGAGTATTTGATTATATTGACAAATTAGACAGTGGCGAAGAGGGACAGCTTAATAATTCTATTGAAGAAATTGAACAGAAATATGGAATGGATTTTGTTGTTGTAATTATTGACGACAATACAGATTTGTCAAATATTGGTTATGCAAATGCATCCTTTCTTTCGTCAAGTGTTATTGCAGAAGCCTTCTGTAACACTTATATGTTTGGTTGGGAGTCATGGGATTATGGCGGATCTGTAAATGGAAGAATGCCAAGTACAAGTGCTGTTATTGTTGCAAACTGGGATAGTGGCGATGCATGGATGTGTACGTCTGGTAAGGCCCTTGACAGAATATCTGATAGTAAGGCATCAAAGATTGTTCAGGATGGATGTCAGTATCTTAGGGCAAATCCATTGAAGGGCTTTACAGTAATGATAGATGGAGTTGATAAAGCCATGAGAGGAAGAGGACATGGTATTAAGGTTCCGTTCTTTATCACCATTCTATTGCCTATTATCATAGCCCTTATATTCTTTGTTGCTAATTTCTCAAAGAAGGCAGGAAATAAGACAACTACAGCTTCAACCTATTCCAGGGGTGGCACGACTGATTTGCTTGCCCATAGTGATGTATTTATCAATAGGAAGGTTACCAGCGTTAGAATTAATACAAGTAGCGGTGGTCATGGCGGCGGCCATGGAGGTGGCGGACATAGCGGCGGTCATGGAGGCGGCGGCGGTCATTTTTAATCATATAAGTGTATGATAGACATATGGAGACACGGATGTATAAGAATAGAAGATTTGAATTATATCTATTAAAGAATACTATATTATCTATGCTGCCGGCACTGATTGTATATGTCGCTGTATTGGTAATTATTTCCGCATTTAATATATCCGGGAAGTTTATGTTCGAATATGCTACCGGTCCATCTGCAGTTAGTAAGATGCATGATAATAATATTGAGAATGTTGAACTGCATATTAGCAGGGCGAATTATCTGGGATATGATTACTTCAAGAATGATAAGATTGCAGGAAGATATTATTATACATTTTTGGATGGAAAGTGCGTGTTCCTAATAATTGACAGCAGGGATGATGTGATATATGACTACGTTATCAGAGGTGTAATAAAATCTGATAAGGTTTCTTACCGTTATCTGTTAAGCCAGTGTGCAGCTGATATGAATATTGAGATGGATGAGCTCGAGTCTATTACATTTGGCTATGTAATTAGTGAAGTGGATTATAAGAGAGTGTTTTATTTAATTGTCCAGGTTATGATTGTTGCAGTTCTGCTTATTGCCATGAACGTAATTCTGGTTGGAATATATAGAATTCTATTCCCGTGGAGAACACCGTCTGTTAAGGATATTAATGGTGTGGCTAATGGGAAGCTTGCAGTAGAAGAGTTGAATAAACAACTTAGTGATAACCTGTTGATTAATCAAAAGCATATATTAATTACAGATAAATACCTGGTATCGCCATCATTGTTTCGTACTGATGTAATATTAACAGACCATATAGAAGTATGGTCTAAGCATATGGAGAGAAAACGTAAGTTTATAAAAAATAAGGATATATATAAGCTTATTATTTCGGATTCAGAGGATATTTTTTATGAGCAGGAATTTGATGACGAGAGCATGGTAGATGAGATAATTGAATTCCTTGATAAGAATTGTGGGAAAGCATAAATAAAAGCAGCCATACGGCTGCTTTTATTTATGCTTTGAATTACTTCATATCAGGAATATCTGATAGAAGATCATCTACCATAGCAGATACATCTGAAGCACTTGTTTCTTCATTTACTACTTTAATAGATGGGGCAGGATTCTCCTCTGCTAGATTACAGGGCTCACCCGGTTCATCTTCAGATTCTTCGCTTGCAGATGCCTCCTCAGCCTCAGCTTCAGGCGCATCAGCTATATCAGGATCGGACGCAACGTCTTCATCATTTAATGTAAAATAATCTCTTTCAGCATCATCCTTAACAGGCATCTTTTCTTTAATGGTTGATTTTACCTTCTCAACCTTCTCATCAACTCCGAGAGTCTGATATGCCTTTGTTGCCTTAATCTTGTCCCTGAATACATAACATACACTGCCAATTGCAGCAGCAGCTACAACAGCCTTAAATAACTTTCCCATAATAAATCTCCTTTTCCTATATATATAACTTTTCCATAATTTTAATATGTATACTATTAAATTGCAAGTATGTTTTTTTATTGGGGACAGGTCCCGTGGCGAGTTGCATCGCTCATCATCTTGTCGCAGTGTTTTGATGAACTTGTTCAATTGCGGGCCTGCAACTTTTAAGTATTCATATGTACAGCCCGGGTACGCCTGTTAAAAGATTTGGAAATATCTATTATCATGTTGCTTGAAATGTCTATTATCACTCTGCGTTATAAACTCGTGTCAATTGGCACTAGCCACTTGACACTCAAACACATAACGCAGAGCGAATTATATTCAAGCAACATGATAATGATATTGCACAAATCTTTTAAATGTTGTACCCGTGCTGCACATATGAATACATGAAGACTGCAAGCCCGCAATCGAACAAGGTCGGTAAGCTGATGCGACAAGATGATGAGCGGTGCAACTCGCCACGGGACCTGTCCCCAATGGAAAATGTAAGAAAAAAATGTATATTATGTAATTTTGTGGTACAATTTGCATAGATGGACTTATGTGTGCGACAGCTTTGCGATTGGAGTTGAAATGTCAAAAAATGAGGAAGGAGAGGGTGAAGGTATATGAGAAAAAAGATTTATTTGGTGGCGCTGTTTTTGATATTGGTTATTGCAAGTGCTTTTGCAAAGACTGTTGATGTAACGGCAGCAGATGTAAGCTATAAGTATTCGGCTGATGCTAGCGGTAATACATATGGTTATGATTATTTTGGTACGATGAGTAACAAAGATGGTCTTCAAGGCATGTATAAGGAGATGGATAATGCTGTAAAGGCTTTTCATGCTGATTCGAGCAAAAATGCAGACAGCTCAAATATATTTGCTGTAATTAATTATGAGAAGTATGGCCTTACATTAGATGAGGCATTATCGGTATGGCAGATATGGTGTGAACAGAGTAAAACAAAACGGTATTATAGAAAGTAAAATTCAGTCTTATCTGAACTTGATAAGTGGAGAGACCGATCCATATGCAATTTCATGGATTCTTCAAAAAGAGATTTGTCTTAGTGCTGAATATAAAAGAGATAAATATAATAATCCTTCTAGTGAGGAATATTGTCATAATATCGACGGAATACTTTGCGGCAAGGGAACTGTGTGTGAAGGCTATACTAAATTATTTAGGAAGTTAAGCGGGAATCCTCGGTTATTCAATTGCCGAGATGAAAGCGCTA
>JAEDHX010000007.1 GCA_016296785.1 Coprococcus sp.
AGTGCCAAAAGACAAGCACTGGCATGAACAAGTCTCAAGAACCCATGGCGGCAAGTTGCGGTTGACATAATATTCGCCACGGGACCTGTCCCCGTGGCGAATGCGTGGCAAGTAAGTATAGACAGGGTAATAGGCGTAGTGGTATAATATGTCCAGTCAAAAAAATGCCAAGGAGGATATTATGAGACATCTTATAGACCCAATGGATTTAAGTGTTAAAGAGATTGATGATATATTAAATCTTGCATTAAATATTATTGATGATAAAGATAAATATAGTGAGGTGTGCAAGGGCAAGAAGCTTGCTACCTTATTCTTTGAACCAAGTACAAGAACAAGACTTAGCTTTGAAGCGGCTATGATGGAATTAGGTGGCAATGTACTTGGTTTTTCTTCGGCTAATTCTTCCTCATCTACAAAAGGTGAGAGCGTTGGAGACACTGTTAAGGTTGTTAGCTGCTATGCAGACATCATAGCAATGAGACACTTTAAGGAGGGTGCTCCTATGTTAGCTACGATGAAATCAGATGTTCCTATTATTAATGCCGGTGACGGTGGTCATAACCACCCTACCCAGACCCTCACTGATTTGCTTACTATCAGGCGTGAGAAAGGCCGTCTTTCAAACCTTACTATTGGTTTATGTGGTGATTTGATGTTTGGTCGAACAGTGCACTCTCTTATCAAAGCTCTATCTAGATATGAAGGAATTAAGTTCGTGCTGATTTCACCTGACGAATTAAAAATTCCGGAATATATAAGAACAGAAGTCATCGAGAAGAATAATATACCTTATAAGGAAGTTACTTCTATGGAGGATGTTATCGGCGAGCTTGATATTCTTTATATGACAAGAGTCCAGAAGGAGCGTTTCTTCAACGAAGCAGATTACATCAGACTTAAGGATAGCTACATTCTGGATAATTCCAAATTGGTATCAGCCAAGAAGGATTTGTCAATTCTACACCCTCTTCCAAGGGTAAATGAAATCGCTATTGAGGTAGACGACGACCCTCGAGCATGCTATTTCAGGCAGGCGCTAAATGGCAAATTTGTCAGAATGGCACTTATTATGACATTACTTGGATTGGAGGCGTAGACTATGAATATTGACAGCATACAAAATGGAATTGTACTTGACCATATATCAGCAGGAAAAGCACTTCAGATATATAATGACTTACACCTTGATAAGCTTGACTGCTCAGTAGCCATTATAAAAAATGTAAAAAGCAGAAAAATGGGACGCAAGGATATCTTGAAGGTTGACCAGGTTATTGATATTAATCTTGACGTACTTGGATATATTGACCCTGATATATCCGTAAATATTATCAAGGATGGCGAGCTTATTGAGAAAAAGAAAATAGAGCTTCCTGAAAAGCTTGTTGGAATAAAGAAGTGTACAAATCCACGATGCATTACAACAACCGAGCAGGGAATACAGCATATTTTTAAGCTTACCGACAGAGAAAAACGAATTTATAGATGTATATATTGTGAAGCAGATAAGTAATCTGCTTCTGCACATAAACCTTACATATTTATTAATAGTGATTAAAATTATTTACTTTTTTTATTTATGTGCTATAATCTATAACGTTGTTTGCGATTAGTCGCAGATTTTTGTAATGAGGTGCAATATGGAACAGTATGTTATCAAGGGCGGTAATCCTCTTGAAGGAGAAGTAACAATTGCTGGTGCTAAGAATGCTGCATTAGGTATTTTAGCCGCTGCTGTTATGACCGACCAAGAAGTTACAATAGAAAACGTACCAAATGTCAGAGATACCAGAGTATTGCTTCAGGCAATACAGGGAATCGGTGCAAGTGTCAGATATATTGACGAGCACACAGTTGCCATTTGCGGTGGAACAATCAATCCAAATAATGATCTATGCGTTGACGACGAGTTCATTAGAAAGATTAGAGCTTCGTACTATTTGCTTGGAGCATTACTTGGCAAATACAACCAGTCAAAGGTTGCACTTCCCGGCGGTTGTGAGATTGGCGCAAGACCAATTGATTTACATATTAAAGGCTTCGAAGCATTAGGTGCAACAGTGACTATAGCCAATGGCATGATTCAAGCGAAGGCCGAGGCCCTTGTAGGAAAGCATATATATATGGATATAACATCTGTAGGTGCTACAATAAATGTAATGATGGCTGCCGTACTTGCAGACGGTAAAACAACTATTGAGAATGCTGCAAAGGAGCCACACATAGTTGATGTTGCGAACTTCCTAAACAGCATGGGAGCTAACATCAAGGGTGCAGGTACTGATGTGATTCGTATCAGAGGAGTTAAGGAATTACACGGAACAACTTATTCCATTATTCCTGACCAGATTGAAGCCGGTACATTCATGGTTGCTGCAGCGGCAACTAAGGGCAACGTTCTTATTAAGAACGTAATTCCAAAGCACTTAGAGGCCATCACATCTAAGCTTAACGAGATGGGCGCTACTGTTATTGAATATGATGATTCAGTTCGTGTTATGGTTGATAAACGTCTTAAATCAACTAATATTAAGACTCTTCCATATCCCGGATTTCCAACTGATATGCAGCCACAGATGACAGCTGCACTTGCATTGTCAAATGGAACCAGCGTAGTAACAGAAAGCATTTTTGAGAACAGATTCAAATATGTTGCAGAGCTTTCAAGAATGGGAGCCCATATAAGAGTTGAAGGTAATACCGCTATAATCGATGGTGTCCCTACTTATTCAGGAGCCGCCGTTGTTGCTCCTGACTTAAGAGCCGGTGCTGCTCTTGTTATTGCAGCTCTTGTTGCAAATGATTTCTCAACCATATCCGACATAAAGTATATCCAACGTGGATATGAGAAATTTGAAGAAAAGCTTCGTGAGCTTGGAGCGCTAATAGAAAAGGTAGAAACAGAAAAAGATATACAAAAGTTTAAATTTAAGGTCAGCTAGACAATACAAATTAAAAATCCTGCTTTTTGAATGTATTCAAGATGCAGGATTTTTTGTTTAATTCTATCATTGTCTTTGATTTGATTTATGTGATTAAGGAATATTAATTTACATAATATTTTGATTATTTTGCAAAAAAGGGTGTTCATTTTTCAATATTATGGTAAACTAAACATGTATATTGGATATTATGTCGTAATATGCACAAATTTAGTATTATCAAGGAGGAATGAGCATTATGAGCAGAAATCATTATATGAAATACAAAACAAAGCTATCCCTTGCACTCGTAATTTGGTCAATATCGTGCATACTGTTTTTATGCCCATTTCTAAATACACATTTTTCAAAGGCATCATCCTTGTATGGATGTATTACCCCAGGAATAACAAATGTATACTTCAGGGAGTCACCTGCCGGCAATCCAATAACATACAATGGTGCAAGCATCATGCTTAATGGCGGACAAGAGCTGGAAATCATAAGCACCAGCAATTCTTCGTGGTATCAGGTAACGCTTACATATGGTGGCATTGAATATACAGGCTATGTTTCGTCATCATTTATAACCATATACAATTCTGACGGAAGCACCAGCTCAGGAGATTCAGACTTTGAAACATATCTATCAAATGAGGGCTTCCCTGACAGCTACAAGGACCAGCTTCGCGAGCTTCATGCAGCGCATCCAAACTGGGTATTCAAAGCAGTACATACAGGCCTCGACTGGAATGATGTTGTTGCAAATGAAGTAAATATCAAGGGGCGAGTTAATAATATGGTAGAGGGTTATTCAAGCAATCCAAGATACAACTGGCGTTCAACAACAGTTGGTTATGACTATAAGACTGACACCTGGTCCTCATATGATGGTTCAACCTGGTTTGCGGCTTCAGATGATCTGGTAAAGTACTACCTTGACCCAAGAGTTTATCTCTACGAGAAGTTTGTATTTGCATTTGAAACGCTTTCTTATGACTCTTCACAGACAAAAGCAGGTGTGGAATCGATATTATATGGAACATTTATGTATGACTCTAAGCCTTCCGGCTCCTCTTCGACATATTCAACTCTTATGATGAAAGCCGGTAAGGATTCAGGCGTCAGCCCATATCATATCGCATCACGTATCAAACAGGAAATCGGTACAACAATAACCTCCGGAACAAACGGTCAGAATTCCTCATATCCTGGAATATACAATTTCTATAACATTGGCGCATATGCAAGTCCCGAAGGAAATGCAATTGAAAATGGACTCAAATGGGCTTCTTCAGGAAGCACTTACGGACGTCCATGGACAAGCGCATACAAGTCCATTGTTGGCGGAGCATTATATATTGGAGAAAATTATATCCTTAAGGGTCAGAACACTCTTTATACACAGAAGTTTAATGTTACATATACAGACTGCCTATACAGCCATCAATATATGGGAAATGTACAGGCTGTATCATCAGAAGCACAAAAGGTATACTCTGCATACAAAGGGGCAGGAACATTAGACGGCGCTATTACATTTTCAATTCCTGTATATAAGAATATGCCAAAGTCAATGGTTACAAAACCATCAGATTATGGCAACCCTAATAATTATTTGAAATCCTTATATGTTTCAGGATATGATATTTCGCCTAGATTCGCAGTTAGTACGAATACTGCTTACACAATAAGCGTTCCTTCAAATATTAGTAGTGTAAGCATATCAGCAACCACTGTAAATGCAAACGCTTCAATAAGCGGCACCGGAACAATAAGCCTTAGTCAGGGCACAAATACGGTAAATCTGGTTGTTACTGCACAAAACGGCAGCAAGCGAACATATAAAATTACCATTAACAGAGGCGAAGCAACTGCAATGACCAACACTGATACCTCTGTAACCTTTAATACAAAATATAATATTTCCAAGGACAAGCTTATTTCCAATATATCACCTGCAACAAGCATAGAATCATTTACAAAGAAGCTCGGTGCAAGCAAGGATATTACGATTACAGATTCTGAAGGAGAATCAAAGACCAGCGGCAATATTGGAACAGGCGATATTATCAAGGTAGATGGCACCAAATACAAGGTAGTTGTATATGGTGATGTAAATGGCGACGGCAAGATTACGGCTCTTGATTTGCTAAAGATACAGAAGCACATAATGGGTTCTTCAAGCTTAAAGGGCGCATTTCTTGAAGCTGCAAATGTAAAACACTCGGGTTCTGTTTCAGCCCTGGATCTGCTTAAGGTTCAGAAGCATATAATGGGAAGCAGCACAATTAGCCAGAAATAAATAATCGAATGAAATGAAGGGAAATACAAATGAACAAACTACTAAAAAAATTACTATGCACTACTATATCTCTTATTTTAATTATTTGCATGTTGGCAATACCTGCAACAAAGGTTCATGCTGCTTCGGCTGATTTTACCATATCAGTATCCTCAACCAGTGTTTATGTTGGTGACAGCGTAACAGTTACTGTATCCTTAAATTGCGACAGCACTCTTGGAGCTTATAGCTATAGCTTAACCTACGACTCAGATATTCTTGAATATACCTCCGGAAGCGGTTATGGCGGAAGCGGAACTGTAACATATGCAGGCTATGGAGACGGCAACTCTTCTAGTGCCTATGCAACCTTTAGTTTTTCAGCTATAGGAAGTGGAGATGTCTATATTCAGACAAGCAATGCTGATGTATATACCTGGGGAGAGAAATCCTGCAGCATTTCTAATGCCGGAGCTTCAATATCCGTTCTTAGCAATAATACAGAACCTGAAACAACAGAAGAACAGACAGAAGCTACCACAGAAGCACAAACTACAGAATCAGAAAGCACATCTACAGAACAACCGGATACTGAGGAAACAAGCGAGGATACAACAGAGGAAACCGCTTCAACCTGCCTGCTTTCAAAGCTTAGTGTTAATCCGGGCAAGCTTACTCCTGTTTTTTCCAAAAATGTATTTGTTTATAGTATCGAAGTACCTTTCGATACAAAACAGCTTAATATAGAAGCTGAACCTGAGAATGAAAATGCAGCTGTTGACATAGCGGGCAATAGTAATTTTGAGCCCGGCAAAGAATATTCTGTAGAAATAACTGTTACCTCAGATGACGAATCAAAGCAGTTATATACAATTAAGGTCACCTGCAAGGAAGAAGAAATAGAGAAAATATATGCAAAATATGACGACAAAACACTCTACTTTGCATACGATTATTCAAAGCTTAACGTTCCTGAAGGTTTTTCAGCAGAAAAATGCAATTATAAGGGTAAAGAAATAATAACCTACAAATCACCAAATGCTCTTATTAATTGCGCCTACCTTATTGATGAAGAAGGAAATGGAAGCTGGTATATAGTTGATTTGTTAACAGGCGAGCTTACTCCTATGCTTCAGGTTCAGTCAAACTATAATACATACATAATTAAAAAAGCTCCTGATAACAGCCTGATTCCTGAAGGCTTTACTCTAACTACATACGAATTTGGCAATATTAAGGTTGATGCTTACAAGCGAAATGAGCAGGATTCTATTATTTTGATATACGCAATTAATCCTGCAGGAAGCGAAGGCTGGTACTTCTATGACACAAATGAAGGCTCATTTCTCCGTCTTGACGGATTTACAACTGTAACTCCTGAGCCTGTAGAAGAAAAAAATGATTTTCTATCTCTTGTTCTTCGCTACAAAACAGAGATTATGCTTGGTGCTATTGCTCTTTTATTATTAATACTATTAATAATTATAATTTGCTTTTCTAAGACAAAGAAGAAATTGAAAAAGTATATAAACGGTGAATTAGATTTAACAGATGCAGCTGCAACTGATAATGAAAATGACGAAAGCATTTCAAAGATGACAAGTGAAGCTACTAATAGTACAACTGAAACCTCTCATATAAGTCCGGTTATTACATCAACCGCACCGGATTATGAAGGACCATTGCTTTCTAACCCACTTGCAAAGCCTGCAAAAGCAGATGTCGAACCCGAGGTAGAGCCTGATGTCGAACCTGAGGCTGATGTAAATCACGAAGTCCCTGCTGAAGCTTCTGGCGAGACTCCTGATATAAAGAAGGCACCTGCTATTAAAACAACTCCGGCTGTTATTAAGGCGCCAGCAGCTAATACTGCTTCTACAAGCGAACCCGCTCCTACAACCGAGCCTGCTCCTGTAACTGAGCCTGCTCCTGTAACCGAGCCTGCTCCTACAACTGAGCCTGCTCCTACAACTGAGCCTGCTCCTAATAGCGAGGATATGCCGAAGTTTACACCATTAAATACAACGGACTTATCAGAAATAATAGATATCGCAAAAACAATTGTTGATAACGAGAACAAATAAAAAGAAATCCCCAAATGAAACATTCATTTGGGGATTTCCTTTTATTCCTAGAACTTAACTCTTATACCGATGCCTTAATTGCATCTACTTTATCAAGCTTCTCCCATGGAAGTTCAATGTCTGTTCTTCCAAAATGTCCATAAGCTGCTGTCTGCTTATATATAGGACGTCTCAAATCTAACATCTTGATTATTCCGGCTGGTCTTAAATCAAAGTTTTCTCTAATAATATCAACAAGCTTTGAATTAGATACTTTTCCGGTACCGAAGGTTTCTACCATAATTGAGGTTGGTCTTGCAACACCAATGGCATATGAAAGCTGAATTTCACATTTATCAGCAAGTCCTGCTGCCACAATATTCTTAGCAACATATCTTGCTGCATATGCTGCTGAACGGTCAACCTTAGTGCAATCCTTACCTGAGAATGCACCGCCGCCGTGACGAGCATAACCGCCATAGGTATCTACAATAATCTTACGTCCTGTAAGGCCACTGTCACCATTAGGTCCTCCAATAACGAATCTTCCAGTTGGATTGATGAAGAACTTTGTTTCTGCATCTACCATATCTGAAGGAAGAATTTCATCAAATACATATTTCTTAATGTCAGCATGAAGCTGTTCCTGAGTTACCTCTTCACCATGCTGTGTTGATAATACTACAGCATCAAGTCTGATTGGCTTACCATTTTCATCATATTCAACTGTAACCTGCGTCTTACCATCTGGTCGTAAATATGGCAATGTTCCATTCTTTCTTACCTCTGTAAGTCGTCTTGCAAGCTTATGTGCTAATGCAATAGGATATGGCATATATTCCGGAGTTTCATTTGATGCAAATCCAAACATCATTCCCTGATCTCCGGCTCCAATTGCCTCAATTTCATCATCCTCCATTGTATGATTTTTTGCTTCGTATGCCTTATCAACACCAAGAGCTATATCAGCAGACTGCTCATCTATAGCAGTAATTACACCACATGTGTCACAGTCAAAACCGTATTTTGCTCTGTCATATCCGATTTCCCTTATTGTTTCACGAACAATTTTCTGAATATCAACATAAGCATTTGTTGTAATCTCACCCATAACAAGTACAAGTCCTGTTGTAATAGATGTTTCGCAGGCAACCCTGCTCATAGGGTCTATCTCCATAAGTGCATCAAGAACTGCATCTGATATCTGGTCACATATTTTGTCCGGATGACCTTCTGTTACTGACTCTGATGTAAATAACAATTTCTCCATTTTTGCTTCCTCCTTAACAGTGAATTACTTTATACTTAAAAAAACCGCTAAATGAGCGGTTTGACATAATCGACAAAACCTCTCATTGTTCGAACACAGCATAGCTGATTCGCTTAGGCCGGCACCTTCCGCACTGCGGGGTTGCCATGGCTTCATAGTCCCTTCTGACTCCACCATTCCAAATAAGAGCTTTCCTATTTAGTTTGCTATTATAATGTATACCATATATCTGTCTTAGTCAACAACTAATTTAAACCATTGCGTGCGAGGATGCGCCGAATTGGCTGCCGAGAGCTTGCTCACGAAAGGGAACAAATCTATTAGATTATATCAATAAATCCCGTTTAAAGGTACTATTTTTTTGTTTTTTTGGTTTTTACTACTCTTAACAAGATCTTTATGTATTATATATCAAAATCGAAATATAATTCATAAAACATAAAAACAGTCAACACTATTTTAATTTAAAACATGAAGTTTTCTAAAAAGTTCTATCGTTCCTGAACGTAATCTATTTTTGTAAATCATTTTCCATTGAAACGTTACTACATTTTCTGTTTGAAATTTTGATGGAGACACAAACAAAGTATCATCCAAATCAAATGAAATAATTATGTTCCTTCGCCTTCATATAGAAAGACATTAATATTTATATTTTCGTTCACGTTTAGATTGATATTATTCAAGCCACTGAATAAAAGCTGTTTTATCGGAACTATTATATCCGGCACTTTCATAAAATTTTAATGTAGCTTCCTTCTTTGAGCCTGTAAGCAGCATCATTTTGTAACAATTGTTTTGTTCCGATATGCTCTTAGCATAATTCAAACATTCAGTAGCATACCCATGACCCCTATAGTCCAAATGTGTAACAACATTTTCAATGAAAGCATATGGTCTTATTCCTCTTGTAAGATTTGGAACTATAACACAAACACATGAAGAAACAATTCTTCCATCTATCTCATTAACAATTATGTGATGATTTTCATCCTTAATGATTGTGTTCCAAGTCGCTTTCAAATTATCTGTCATTTTGGGAACTGTATCTTCGTGAAGATTCAAATACAGTTCTAATAATTCCTTTAATTCTGACTCATATATTTCTCTGACCATAATTATCTCCACCCAAATCAATAATCGATATTTGGCGCCTTTGCACCATAATATATAAACTGCGTATAATATCGTTTAACGAATATCACGTTAAGCCCTATAATATTTTATCCACCATAATACAAGCAAATGAAATGGGTAAAATGCATAAAAGAAATACTTTAGCTTAAGCCTGCCACGCTTGCCATTATACATATTAATTGGCACAAGCGAAGCAAGTGAAACAAGCTGTGATATTCCAATAAACAATATAGATATTAAACCATTAACTAATAGTAGCATTGAATTAAGCTTCAGCCTTCTGCGGACATCCGTACCTGCCCTGTTAGGATTAAATACATAGAATGAGACTATGAATAATATTCCGGCGCAATTATAGTCAAGCTTACATACAACAGCTAAAATACATGAAATTAATAATGCAGCACCCGCCATATTTCTATATGGTGATTTTTCCTCAAAACAACTTATTACCGCAAGTCCAAGTGCCAGGGTAAAGAATACATTCTGGTGGTACGGATACAGTATCTTCCCGGATATCGCAAGATTAAATGGCACCTCTGAAATAACTGCAAATACTAAAAGCCTTGCAATATATTTCCTAATGTCTCTGGTATTCTTAAGACCTTCAACAAGCAGATAAGCAAATATAGGAAATGCCAATCGTCCAATGCTTGTACATATAATATTGTCATCTAATAAAATACGCCCTATATGATCAACAAGCATGCAAAGGCATGCAATAAGCTTAAGCATATTACTGTTCATGTACATTCTCCCGGGATAAAATAAATGAGCCATATATCATTATATAATACTAGTCATGATATATGGCTTACATTTTGTAATTATTTATATCCTTTTTCTAAGTGCCTTTGATAAAGTTTCAAGCTCATCTGCTTCAGGTTTCTTTGGAAGCCACTTAATATTCACATCATCCTTAATAAATCTTGGTATTACATGCATATGGAAGTGGAATACCGTCTGTCCTGCAGCCTCTCCATTATTCTGAACTATATTAAGTCCATCAGGATTTAGCTCTGCCTTCTGAGCCTTAGCAACCTCTGTTGCTATTGTAAATATCTTAGATGCCGTATCAGCATCCATACTGAATATATCATCATAATGTTCTTTAGGAATTACTAAAGCATGTCCCTTATTTGCAGGATTAACATCAAGAATAACTCTGCAAATGCTATCTTCATATACTGTAGCTGATGGTATCTCACCATTTGCTATTTTACAAAAAATGCAATCGTCCTTACTCATACACTTCTCCTCCTTAATCAACTGCTACCATTGTACTCCACAAACCAATTTTTTACAAGTTCTCTTACCCTATCGCATAATAACAAATATATATATGCCCGGTTTAGTAGAAATAGTCATAATCAGTATTAGGATAAAGCTCTATATTATCACCTTTATCATCCAAATATACTGTAATGTTCCAATTATCTCCATCAACCAAAAATACAAAATTACTATTCTCAACTGATTTAACCTCAGGAATACTTCCTAAGCAGCGTAAGAATTCATCCCTAACAGATTGTGGAAGTTCTTTTAGTCCTTCCTCGCTTACAACAATATACTTATTAAATAAGCCGGCTTCATACATGTCATCATAACACTGCTCATCTGAAAAAGCAGTATAAAGAGCTGTTGATATAGATGATGCATTCATAACATCACTTGAGAATTTGCTTCTTTTCATGTATTGCTTAAGAGCAGGAGTAAATGCATCCTCAACGCCAGGTATTATGTAATATTCACCATCATATTCGTAAGCATACAGATGGTCTATAGGTGTTTCGATATCAAATTCTGTATCTGTACCATCTAACTCATCCTCAAGCTCATCTTTAATATCATCCATATCATAATCTTCTGTCTCAATATCAAGCTTATATGATATATCAACTCTGTATATTTTATTGACATCTATTTCGCATTGTTCAGCCATTTCACAAAACTCTTCATAAATATCAGCAGGTGTATATCCCTCGATCTCTTCAACTTCTATGTCATTAAAGAATTTTTCAATAATTTCCTGAACATTGGCCTTCTTAACAGATTTAACCTTGAAATCTTTAAGCTCTATCTTAACATCTTCATCTTCAAGATCTTCTTCGACATCCTTAACTTCGTCCATCATATCGCTGTATTCATCATTGAAATCATCCTTGATACTATCAATTTCATCTTCATCACAGCCCATTTTATCCGCTGCTTCAAGAATTGCCTTCTTAATTAATTCCTTTGGAGCTGTTGCTTTAATAAGAGCTTTTGCATCACATGACTCTATATATTCTGCATACTGTTTAGCCGCCTTCTTAACTTTACCCTTTGCTCCCATATTTGGGAAAACAAATATACATAAAGCAACAACAATAAGTGCAACAAGAACAACGCCTGCTATAATAAATGGTATCAGCTTCTTTTTACCAGTCTTCTTAGGCACCTCATTTACAGGCTGCATCTGTTCTTGAGAAGCTGTCTGCTGCAGTTGCTGCTCCGGCTGCTGGAACTGCTGAGTCTGCTGGAACTGCTGCTCTGGCTGCTGGAACTGCTGAGTCTGCTGGAACTGCTGCTCTGGCTGCTGGGTCTGCTGTGCCTGCTGATAAGCCTGCATCTGCTGCTGATAAGCCTGCATCTGCTTATTGTACTCCTCCATCTGTTTATTGTACTCTGCCATTTGTTCTTCATATGTCTTCATTTATTACTCCTCCTATCCTAATAAGAATCTATATGTTATATGACATTTATTGATTACAATTATCTTTCATTATATCAAACCATATATTAGTTTACAACAATGTGATTTAGCTTAACACTTTATAGAGAGCATTTCGTCTGTCATTACATTGTGGGAAATCCTTCCTTGCATTATTAATAAATTCGCTATCTATCTGTGCAACAAGCAAATTCTCACTAACCCTATTGGCTATATCATTACCATAGCAATCGTATACATGAGAGCTTGCTACATATTCATTGTTAATGTCACGGCCTATTCTGTTTACCCCAATAACATACGCCTGATTTTCTACAGCCCGTGCAGCAAGAAGAAGCTCCCACTGCCCTACGCGCTCCTTCGGCCAGCTTGCAATTACAAGAATTGTATTATACATATCTCTTACAAATGAAAAAATCTCAGGAAACCTAAGGTCATAGCAAATATATCCGCCTATTACCATATCCTTAACCATCGCCTGGCACACCTTATCTCCTGCACAATATACTTTATCCTCTCCGCTAAATGAAAATGGATGGATTTTCGCATAATCAAGAATAAGATTATCACCCTCTACAAGGGCAAGCTTATTCCTATATATTTCCCCATCTTCACTGCCGGCTTTAGCTGCTGTTTCAATATACCCAAAGGCAATTGCCATATTATACTTCTTACTGTTTTTCATAAAAAAAGATATACTGTCAGGAATCCTGCCATCCTTATATGTCTCCCCATACAAATGTGGTTCCATTGTATATCCGGTAAGTGTCATCTCCGGAAATACAAGAAGCTCTACGCCCTCTTTATATGCCTGTTCCATAATAGCAATACATCTTTTTTTAGTTTCTTCTGCATCATTCCATATAATGTCAAGTTCGGTTACTCCTACCTTAAGCATATCTCCAAATCCCTTCACTTATCAATAATACATATATTTATTATAATTACACCATAGATAAAGGTCAATCACATTGCAAATGTTAACCCTATTATTAAAATAGGTTAACATTTGTATTGACAGAAGTATTCGTGATATGTATAATGTTAACCATCACAAACATTTATGGTTGACATTATAAAACTACTACCGGAGGAAATACAGATGAAAAAACCTTTTTCAACAATTGAGCTTGTCATGATGGCTATGTTCACTGCTCTTTTATGTGCATCTGCTTATATTAGCATACCAACACCTCTGCCAAATGCAGCTCATATTACATTACTCAATTTTATGATCATTCTTATTGCACTTGTATTCAAGCTTAGAGACTCAGTAATAATTATTGCGTTATGGATGATTCTTGGTGCAATAGGTGTACCTGTCTTTATTGGCGGCGGTGCCGGTCTTGGTTATCTGTTTGGCGTATTTGGCGGATATACCTTCTCATTTATAATCGCTGCAATTGTAATTGGACTTTTCACAGGAGAAAAGTACAATAGAATTAAATATACTATTCTTTCTATAGCAGGAGTAATAATCATTGACTTAATTGGTATGCTCTGGTGGAAGATAAATGGTAATCTTACATGGAAGACAGCATTTCTTGCCGGATTTGTGGCATTTATCCCACTTGACCTTGTGAAGGCAATTATTGCTGCTCAGATTGTTCCGTTATTCAGGAAAATACTAAAGTAATTATATTTTTGACAGCCCTTGCCTATCTGATATGTATGAGTTAATCTCATTTTAATATCAGATAGGCTTTTTTATCATTATTTGCCTTGGACATGCATATACATAATAGAAAAAGCTATGAGGTGACATGTCCTATGAAAAATGATGAACAAAACAAATCTAAGCTTCGCGGCAGAAGCACTCTTTTACTTGTATGGTTTCTTACAACAATGCTTATGTGTGTTGGTTGTACTATATTTAAGGAGTCTGATAATGGAGATTCTCTCTTATATGATATATGTGATTCCTCAATGCTCCCCGAAGAACTAAAAATAATAATTGATTCTAAGAAATCAGATAAATTTAATCTTGTTTATTCAAATAACAATTATACATACATTGTTATGGCCGCCGGCAAACAAGAGCGTGATGATGTTGGAATAAAGGTAGAAAAAATGTATAGAGACAATAATGCTATATACATTAAGGGTCTTCTTTGCCAGATTGCAACTCCTGGTGATACAGTATCCGGAGATAACATTTCCTACCCTTACACGGTTATTCGAATACAAAAATCAGAGCTTCCGGTCATTTTCCAATAAACAATGGAATATTTATATAATTCTATGAATATAAAGTAAAAAAGGGCGTTAATTTAAGACAGGTCATAGCCTGTTACAGCGTCATGGTTTATTTAGGGGGAAATTATGGAGCTAATCAAAAAAGAAATTACCACCACTAATCTAAAAGCGGCAAAATATACACAATTTACAATAGATGACGACTTCAACGTGCCAGATATACGACCTGATATTGACAAAATAATTACCAGCTGCGGAAATGTTCTTCTTGAGAATATTGAAGCTCTGGATAATAAGGTAAGGCTATCAGGAATAGTTGTATTTAAGATGCTTTACCAGTCAGCTGAAGGAAGTGGTATGCTTGAAAGCTATGAGGGTGACATACCATTTGAAGAGGCTGTAAATATAGATGGCATTACGTCAGGCGATAAAATAGATGTAAATTGCCAATTAGAGGACCTCTATGTAACTATGATAAACTCACGCAAATTTGAAGTTCGAGGTCTAATAGGACTTAAGCTTTGGGCTCTGGAGCAGGTCTTTGCCGAGGGTGCAACAAATATTATGAACGGCAACGGAATAGAATGCTTAAGCCAGACATTACCATTTACAAATAATACAACAAATGTCCGAGATATTTTCAAGCTTCGTGAGGATATTGAAATTCCTGCAGGAAAGCCTAATATTGGCCGATTAATTTGGGAAAATGTCTGCTTTAACGGAATTGAGACACGTACAGTTGATGAAGGTATACATATTAGCGGCAGCATGGAATTATTTGCTATATATAAGCCTGAGGAAGAGCTCGTTCCTATACAGTATATAAGTAGCACTAAGGACTTTGAAGGTATCATTCCATGCGATAATATAAATGAGGATATGATTCTTGATGATACAATTACCATCGGAAAAGGAACTGTTTCTGTAAAATCAGATTCAGATGGCGAAGATAGAATTCTTCAAGTTGAGTATAGCCTTAATATTGATATGAAGGTATACGAGGATCTTGAGCTTACATTAATAACTGATATGTACTCTCCTTCTGCCCAAATAGAGATGAATACAGAACAATTTGATTACGAAAATCTTCTTATCCGAAATAATGCAAAAACAAAAATAGTACATAAGGAGCAACAAAAGAGTAGCCAGCCCCAGATACTGCAGATAGTACATACTCACGGCAGTGTTGACATTGATGATATTAAGCCTCTTGAAAATGCCATTGCCGTAGATGGTGCTGTCAAGGCATCTATTATATATATTTCATCTGATGATAGCAGACCTATATGGCAGCTTGAATCAGTTGTACCATTTTCTTATAAGGTGGAATCAGCACCACTTAGCGATAAGGATTCAATACGGATAAACCCATCTCTTGACCAGATTACTGCTACAATGCCAGGAAACAATGAGGTAGAAATTAAGGCAGTTGTTAATATGGGCATTACCGTATTTGCAAAGAAATCCATATCGCTTATTACTGACATCAACCTTTTACCTATCGATATGGAACAGAAGGCTTTAGCACCCGGTATAGTGGGCTATGTAGTAAAGGAGGGCGACAGCATCTGGTCTATCGCCAAGAAATACTATTCAAGCCTCGACTCCATCCGAAATGCAAACTCCCTTGAAAGCGATAACATCCTGCCCGGAGACCGCCTCATAGTAATCAAGAGCTAAGGATAGGGCTGGCACACGCATGCTGTTAAGATTCCCTAAACAGACATAATAAAGACGCCATCTATTTATAGTACACTCATATATCACGGGTTCGTTACCCTCGCTTCACTGCAGTTTTATCTGCGAGGCTTCCGCGACGAATAAGGGCGTTTGTCGGCTACAGCCTCGCATAAAATTTGTGAAGCTCGGTCACTCCCTATCGATATATGAGTATACTAATAAATAAATGGCGTCTTTATTATGTCTGTTTTTATGCCACACCCATGCCTCTCTATGATACAGCATGCGTGTGCCAGCCTTCTCCAGCCTCTACAAAATATCTGCGTCTGGGCGAATATATATTTTGACATTAATTTAGACTATTATATGTATTCAATACAGAACATTTGTATATACGGTAATATTATATTTCACTATTTAATCCTTAATATTTTTGCCTTGCTCCAGGCGGAATAGTATCTTGTTTTTCCGGATTTGTAGCAGCCTCTTATTCGTATATACTTTTTGCCTTTTGTGAGACGTCTAATTACGTATGAGGTCTTCTTTGAGCCCTTTATGGTTATTGTTCTCTTACCCTTAGTGAAGGTCTTATTCTTTGCAAGTTGTATCTGATAGCTTGTTACCTTCTTATTCTTTCTCCAGATAGCTTTAGCCGTCTTGCTTGTAATTGCTCTGACGGTTCTAAGCTTTGGCGTTGTAAGTCTTCGTGTCTTTTTAGCTGTATATGAGCTTACTGCCTCAGGTTTGGCACTATCACCGTAGAATGCACTTACATAATAAATGTATTCTGTTCCATTTCTTCGGCGTACTGATGTATCAATATATGTTGTAGCTGCAGAACCGGTTAATACCTTTATTCTTGTATACTGAGAAGCATTTGCCTTCTTCCTGTATACCATGTAGCCTGTTGCATTTGCAACCTTGTTCCATCTGATTCTTATTCCGCCTGACGTATTTATAAGGCTACTTATTTTGCAGGTATTAAGAGTAACAGTCACTAAAGGCTTCGTAATTGTAAATTTACTTATTATACTTCCTGTATAATTGCCTTTTCCTGTAATTGTTATTTTTGCTATTCCGATAGTATTATTGCCACTATAACTTATTGTATAGTCAATGCCTTCTATCAGTGGTTTTTCTTTATATGTCAACGTTACTGACGGCTCAATATCTTTACCATCATACATATATGTATTCTTATCGAGCTTAATGCTTATATTTGTATCTGTGCTAATATCTAATGGCTTAATCTCATAATCTACTCTGATTTCTCCATCAAAGCTTCCAATTCCCTTAAATGTTGCTGTTGCAGCGCCTACATCTATACAATTTGTATACTCAACTGTATAGTCTTTATCCCTTGTAAGTATTTTATCTCCAAGAAATACTACTGCTTCCGGCTCCTTGCTGCTTCCATCATATACAAATACATTTTCTGACAATTCTATTTCAAAATCGGCAAAGTCATATTGGTCAATTATAAAGCTTTCATGTGTAGTTCCGGTAAAATTACCCTTTCCTGTTATTTCTACCTTCGCTGTTCCAATATTAATATTGTCACTATATGCTACACTATAATCAATTCCTTCTGTTAATATTGTTTTGCCAAATGTTACACTAACTGAAGGTGTCTTTGCTGTTTCATCATACATATATTTATATGATGAAAGTGCAATAGTGCATATGCTGATATTGGCAGGTTTGATTGTAAACTTCTTAGTATATGTTCCTGAATAATTGCCAACACAGGTAATGGTCACAGAGCCTTCTCCGGCATTTATATTATCTGAATATGAAAGTGTATAATCATCATTTAGCGCAAGCAGCTTATCACCAACTGTTACAACAGCTGTTGCCTTCTTGTCCGTACCATCATATACATATTCGCCTGTAATCGTAATATCCTCTTCAGTTATCCTGTATGGTTTTATTGTAAATTGTGCTGATTTAGTGCCGGTATAATTCCCTTTTCCATTAACTTCTACAGTTGCAGTACCTGCATTAACATTATCTGAATATGAAAGTGTATAATCAGTATCCTCAATAAGACTGTTTGTGCCGATAGTAACTGATGGCTTAGGTGTAATCTCCATGCCAGCATATACATATTCAGTAATCGGAAGCGCTAAGGTGCTGTCCTTAATATTGGCAGGCTTAATTTCAAAGGTCTTCGTTGTTGTTCCTTCAAAATTACCCAAGCCGGATATTGTTATCTCCGCTGTTCCGGCATTTGTATTATTACTATAGGAAACTGTATACTGATCCTTTGCTACTTCCTTATCATTAGTATATACAGTGACCGAAGGTGTCTTGGCATTGCCATCATATACATATTCATTCTGTTCAGGCTCGACTGTGCAATTACTAATATTTCTTTTTGTAATCGTAAATGTTCCCTTAATGCTTCCTGAATAATTACCCTTACCTGTTATGGTAAATGAAGCTTCGCCTATATCTTTATTATTTGTGTACTCAATATCACATTCTGCAAGATCTACTGTATGAGAGCTGCTTTCTACTGAAATATTTGGTATTATCAAATCTCCTGTATATTCATATGATGCTTGTCTGTGATTTACTGTAAAGCTTGATATATCAAGAGGATTAATTGTCCAGCTCTTACTAACACTTCCATAGAAATGATTATCCCCTTCCTTCGGTGTTACTGTTACAGTTGCTGTTCCTGCATTAATGTTATTTGTATATACTATATTTAAGTATCTTGTATATATTCCTTTTCCGTCCTTGTTGAAGGTCCAGTATAATGCTTTCTTTTCTGTTCCTGAATAAGTAGTATAGCTCTCTCCTGAATAAAGAGATATAAAGCATTCATCCAAATTACATGGCAATATACTAAATTCCTTATCAATACTTCCTGATATATCCCCGCTACCTGTTATAGTTACCTTGGCTGTTCCTATTTCTACATTGTCTGAATATTCAATTGAATAAAGAGAACTATCTACAACAGCACCGCCCTTATTCATTAATGTCACTGTAGGACTAATTTGCCAACCACAATATTCAAATTCTTCTTTATTTAAGACTATATTATAATCAGCTATACCGGCTTCCTTAATTGCAAATGACTTATTTATTATTCCGTCAAATATGCCTTTACCGGTAATTGTCAGCGTTGCTGTTCCTATCTCAGTATTATTTGAGCCGGATAGTGTATAGTCTATATCCTTTACAAGAGTATAGCCATTATATGTAATTATCGGGTCCGGAGTCTGGGCATTTCCTGTATATGCATACCCCTCAGTATCAATAGAAATTGAGCATTTACTTAAGTCAAGCTCGCCCTGAGTACCTACTCTAAATACATATTTTTTCTCAAGGGCCTTATTATACTTAGGTCTTACTGTTATTGTTGCAAAGCCTGCGTTACCAAATATTAACGTTCCCCCGGTGCTGCCTGTCATGTTTACCTTGACAACTGATTCATCCGAGGATATAAATTCCATTTCTTCGTTACTGGTTATCGAACTATCTGTTATATCAGGCATAATACTTCTTGTAAAGAAAGGAAGTGTACTATGAGAATCATATCTATCCGAAATTGATGAATAGTAATAACCATTGCTTCTATACCACCAAACTGTATATCCTGTTGGAACAGCCATTTTCTGTACATGGTCACATTCGGAACATGTTCTTGTCACAATGCCGTTTGTATCAGGCTGTGAATCAATATATTTGTGTCCATTCTCAATTACATGCTTATGACATACTGATATATTAGTTGCATCTATCTCGTAGAAGGTGATTGTTCCATTCTTCCAGGTATACCATATAACCTTATCATTAGCTACAATAGGAACACAATCCGACAGATTACCCTCAATACTATAGATATTTCCTTCCTTACTGCCGTATTTGTCAATCATTGTATAGTAGGTCACACCACTTTTATTCCATAAAAGCATATAATAGTTTTCTGATATGCAAATAAGATGGGGTGTTGTTGCACTTTCTGATATACTACTTCCTTCTGCATAGTTAGTAATATAATTCATACTTATTGTGCCTGTTGATTTATTCTTCGCAACAACAAAAATGTTTCTTCCTGCTGAGCGGTCAGTGCTGTTAATATCCTTATTTCCGGCTACTATATATGCCTGGCTTGATATCTCAAAGCCACCTATAGAAACGCCTGTATAGTTATAACCGGTCGCTCCCGGGATTTCAACTAAATCAGTTACAATACAAGGCGAGCTGTATGACGGTGTGAACTTACCTGTTGAGAAATCAGTCTGATATTTTAGAAGTGCAATACTTCTAGGATGTGCATCACCATGGTCAACAGCAACAATACTATTACCTTCTGTCTTAATAAACTGATTGAAGGAATGGCTTACATATCCATAATCATTGTTCATTACAGTGTAATATGAATCAGTTACCGTCATAGTAGTCATATCAACCTGAATTGTAACATTAGCCTGATGATTATATCCGTCAGAAGATTGATACATCTCATGACAGGTTCTGATAAGAAGATAATTGCCGCTATGTGTCATTCGCGCTGAGCCTGCATCAAAAGGAATGGTTGTATTTGCGCCATTAAGTCCGCAAGATGCTATTCTTTTCCAGTTCTTATCATATTTTGTAATCCTAAATACCTGAACACTACCAGATTCTTCAAGATTTGCCTGGCCTGACAAAATATAATAATTCGAATCTGTTGCATAAAATGCACCAAATATCGGAAGCTCCTGGCTTACAATAACAGTCTTTGTCAGATTATATGATGTATCGTAGTACTCAACAAGATATGAGTTGACTGCTGCACCTGCCTGAAACCTCATAAAACTTCCATCATCGCACAAGGTCAGATATGAATCTATTGTACTTGCATATACAGAATAATTCTGATCCTCGATATTATCACCATCATATGTAGTGCACTGGGACGAAGCTGCTTTTGAAGTGATAACTTCGGCCAAACTAAATGATAACAAAAACGACAAAGTAACTGCCATAATTATAAAATGTTTTCTCTTTATCTTCCCCATACATATCCTCCCTGCGTAATATATTTCCTATATGTTATATATTATCTTTTATGCCCTATATTTGCAATATCTAAGCAAGAAAGAATCTTGCTTGTCAGATTCTCGCGCGAAGCGCGGTCGTTTCTGTGACATGACAAAGTACACAAATAGCAAAAGCACCAAAAACGCATTGTATTTTCATGATTTTTGCCATAGTCTTTTTCATTGTTTATTATAGGCAAATTAGCTATAATTAAATTAGGAAATTTTAACGATTGGAGGGGATTATTATGACATACTGGAATTTATCATTTGATGCTATGGCAATGTTCTTTATATTGCTTATTTTCGTATGGTATTTTAGTGAGAAAAGAATCCCTCTTCGCAGTCATCGTGTATTTCTTTATTTCCTGGTAATTGTATTTTTGGCAACAGGTCTGGAAATTACTGCTACCATCATGGCACGAAATATAAACGAATGTGGCTATGACGCGTTTTATTTTGTCTTAACCGTGCAAACGCTTGCAATTAATTTAGTACCTATGACTTTGTCATATTATCTTTTGTTGCTTACCCACATTGATTTTGGAAGACACAAGGCTATCCGCGCATTTTACCTTGTATGTCTTATAGCAGATAGCATAATCATAATACTTAATCCATACCTGCACTGGGCATTTACATTTGAGAATGACAGATATCAGGTTGCCACAGCAGGTCTCGTCCTTTATTTTGTTGATTTCATCATGATATGCTTCTGTATAGTGACGATAATTAAGGCAAGGACAAGCTTTCTTTTCCTTAAAGTTCTGCCACTAACCTTCAATATTATTTGTGGTGTATTTGCATGCATATGTCAGATAGTTTTTTATTTCCCTATATTAAATTGCACGCTTGCTGCCATATGTCTGACACTATATCACTACCAACAGAATTCCGGTACGGTAACGGATTCAGTTACAGGCTTGTTCAACCGTAAATTCATGGGTGATTTCATTCAGAATAAATATATGTCTGGTAAAGAATTCGGAATAATTGTAATTGCATTAGATGATTTTAAATTCGTAAATAAAACATATGGCGTTGAAAGCGGTGACCATCTGCTTAGCCAGTTAGGCAACTCCTTAGAGCACACAGCTATGGGAAATGTTGTATTTCGCTTTGGTTCGGACCAATTCTGTATCGTTGTAAGCAAGCATCATGGCAATATAAGCAGTATTGCTGAGGCTATAAAAGAACGTTTCCAGCATCCATGGTACGATGACAATGAAATACCAATCATGATGTCTGCATCTATTTGTTGCATTGAATGTCCTTCCGATGCAAAGGATTATAGAGAACTTATCGAAGTAATTGATTATTCCATGAGCATAGCGAAGAATACAAGAAAAGGACTTGTTACAAATACAAATGATATTAACCTCGATAAAATCAAACGCGATAAATCTATCGAGCGTGCGGTTCGTCTTGCAATGTCAAGAGACGAGCTCCTTGTATACTATCAGCCTATTTTCTCAGTAACAAAGGGTGTATATAATTCTGCTGAAGCACTTGTAAGACTTAAGGATTCTGAGCTTGGTTGGATATCACCTGAAGAGTTTATTCCTATATCTGAAAAGAATGGTCTCATAGTAGAGATGGGCGAGATAATACTTAATAAGGTATGTCATTTCATTCAGGAATTCAAGCTTGATCAGACATCAATAGAATATGTTGAGATTAATATCAGTCCTATTCAGATGATTCAGCCGGACTTTGCTGACAGAGTTATTTCAATTCTTGAGAAGCATAATATCAAGCCAAGTCAGATTAATATGGAGATTACTGAAACTGCTACAGTTACATCTGCCTCTGCAGTTATGCAGAATATTCATAAGCTTGTTGATTATGGAATTGCATTTTCACTTGATGACTTCGGCTCTGGTAATGCTAATATTTCATACATTAACAAGATGCCGTTTAAGATTATTAAAATTGACAAATACCTTATTTGGGATTCTTTCAAGAGCAGTACCGCCGGTATTACACTTGAATATACAATCAGCATGTTGAATGCCCTTAAGCTTAACATAGTTGCTGAAGGTATAGAAACAGAAGAAATGAAGAACCAGCTGGCAGAGTTTGGTTGCCACTATATGCAGGGCTGGTACTACTCAAAGGCAGTACCTGACAACGAATTTGTTGCTCTGCTTGGCGATTCTTAATAGTCGCTTTACAGATAATTGTAGCTTTACAAATAAGATGGTCACAAATTTACTTTGTGACCATCTTATTTTTATTTGGTTAATACCTATTCTTCATTCTCTGTTGTGGAAATCTCAATGCCAAGCTCGACAAGCTGTGCATCGTCTACAACGTCAGGAGCATTTGTCATAAGACATGATGCGTCCTTTACCTTAGGGAATGCAATTACGTCTCTTATTGATTCCTGCTTTGCCATAATCATAACAAGTCTGTCAAGACCATATGCAAGTCCGGCATGTGGTGGCACACCATACTTAAATGCATCAAGAAGGAAACCAAAACGCTCATAGGCCTGTTCCTTAGTAAATCCGAGGCATTCAAACATCTTCTCCTGAATATCATCCTGATGGATTCTTACAGAACCACCGCCAATCTCATTACCATTTAATACAATATCATATGCCTTTGCACGTACTCTTCCAGGATCACTATCAATAAACTGAATATCCTCCTCCATAGGCATGGTAAATGGATGGTGCATTGCGGTATATCTGTTCTGCTCTTCTGACCACTCAAGAAGTGGGAATTCCGTAATCCATACAAATTCAAATACATCCTTATCAATTATATCCATCATCTCAGCAAGATGACATCTGAGTGCGCCAAGTGTATCCCATACAACCTTGTTCTTATCAGCAGCAAATAAAAGTAAATCTCCTGCCTCGCCATCAAGCGCTTCGCATATAGCCTTCATTTCCTCATCTGTCATAAACTTTGCAAAGGATGATTTGTAGGTTCCATCTTCACTTATTGCAATATATGGAAGTCCTTTTGCACCATATGTCTTTGCAAAATCAACAAGCGCATCAATCTTCTTACGTGGCATAGCACCCTGTCCCTTTGCATTAATAGCACGAACTGTTCCTCCATTTTCAATTGCACCGGTAAATACACCAAATCCACAATTCTTAACAATATCAGTTACATCCTTAAGCTCTATTCCAAAACGAAGGTCCGGCTTATCTGAACCAAATCTGTCCATTGCCTCAGCCCAGGTCATTCTTCTTATTGGAAGAGTAATATCAATATCAAGTATATCCTTAAAGAGCTTAGCAAGAAGTCTCTCATTTACGTCTATTACATCCTCAACATCAACAAATGAAAGCTCCATATCCATCTGTGTAAACTCCGGCTGTCTGTCTGCACGAAGATCCTCATCACGGAAGCATCTTGCTATCTGGAAATATCTGTCATAGCCTGAGCACATAAGAAGCTGTTTAAATATCTGTGGTGACTGTGGCAGAGCATAGAATGTTCCCGGATGAACACGACTTGGAACAAGGTAATCTCTAGCGCCCTCAGGTGTTGACTTTGTAAGCATAGGTGTCTCTATCTCAAGGAAGCCTTCGTCAGCCATAAACTGTCTTGCTATAGTTGCAACCTTGCTCTTCATTATGAGATTTCTCTGAAGGTCCGGTCTTCTAAGATCAAGATATCTGTATTTCAGTCTGAGTTCCTCTTTTGTCTTGCTATTTTCCTCTATTGGAAATGGAGGTGTATCTGACTCAGAAAGAATGCGAAGTGATGACGCTACAATCTCAATATCTCCTGTTGCAAGATTGTCATTAACAGCACCCTCACGTTTATTAACAGTACCTTCTACTGCTATTACGAACTCTGAACGAAGCTTACCTGCCTTTTCAAAGCACTCAGTGCCACATGCAGCCTCTTCAAATATTATCTGAAGAATTCCGCTTCTGTCACGAAGGTCAGTAAATATTATTCCTCCCTTATTTCTACTCTTGGCAACCCAACCCATAACTGTAACCTTCTGTCCAATCATGGTATTATTTACCTCTGTACATCTATGGCTTCTGTGAAGCCCCTGCATTGATTCTGCCATTTTTTATTTATCCTCCTAAACATGACATTTTTGTACCTAATATATCAAATGGTTTTATAAATAATCAGCAATGGTATCAAGTGATATCTCTGTCTGTTCTCCCGTCTCCATATTCCTAATACGTCCGGTATTAGTATCAAGCTCATTTTCGCCTATAATAATTGTATTTCTTGCATCAAGCTTATTGGCATATTTCATCTGAGCCTTAACACTTCTGTTCATATAGTCAGTTTCAACTATATACCCTTTCATACGCAAATCATATACAAGCTTATATGCCTTAGCCTTAGCTGAATCTCCCATAATACCAACATATAAATCAATTGGTTTCTTTGGTGCAAGCTCTATATTTTCTTTCTCAAGGAAATACAATATACGCTCAATTCCCATACCAAATCCTACTGAAGGCTGAGCTTCTTTGCCATCTATCTCATAAACAAGATTATCATATCGGCCGCCACCACATAAAGTGAAGCCCTCTGAATTGACAAACTCAAATACTGTCTTTGTATAATAATCAAGTCCTCTTACTATTCCTGTATCTATTTCAAATGGAATCTCAAGCTCAGTAAGGAGTCTTTGAAGCTCTTTAAAATGTGCATCACACTCTTCACATAAATAGTCAATTGTTCTCGGAGCTTCCTTAACAATCTCCTTACATCCCGGCTCCTTACAGTCGATTACTCTAAGAGGATTCTTAACCATACGTTCCTTACAGGTCGTACAAAGCTTATCCTCATGACCTTTAAGATAAGAAATTAGCGCATCATTATAAGTCTTCTTACATTTTGGGCATCCAATACTGTTTATATGAAGCTTTGCATCCTTAAGTCCAATATTCTTAATAAGTGTTGAAACAAGAGTCATTACCTCAACCTCTGCCATAGGATTAGGCGAGCCGACGAACTCAACACCAAACTGATGATGCTGTCTTAATCTGCCACTCTCCGGTTTCTCATATCGGAATGCCGGTGTAACATAGAACATCTTTATTGGCTGTGGCTCTGCATAAAGCTTATTCTCAACATATGCTCTTATCGCACCTGCAGTTCCTTCAGGCTTCAAGGTTATGCTTCTGCCACCCTTATCGATAAAGGTATACATCTCCTTCTGAACTACATCAGTAGTTTCACCCACGCCTCTTTGAAACAATACAGTATGCTCAAATACAGGTGTAATAACTTCCTTTATATTAAATTTCTCACACAAATCCCTAGCCATTGCCTCTATCTGTGTTCTGGTTCTCATCTTATCGCCAAACCAGTCACTAGTACCTCTTGGTGCCTGAGTAATCATCTATATGTCCTCCTTTAGTCATCGTTTCTTTCTATTATTGCCTTTGGCAAATCGCCATGTAATACCTTATCAATATCCTGAAGGATATTACTTGTATTAAGCATTTTTTGAAATGCCAAAAATATCTTCATATCAAAATGTCTGACCTCATCTATAACCATAAGTAGTGCAGTGTCTACATCAAATGCTTTCCTATATGGTCTGTCACTTATAAGCGCACTAAATACATCACAAACTCTAATTATTCTTGCTCCAATAGGAATATCCTCACCCCGCAAACAGAACGGATAACCGGAGCCGTCATAATTCTCATGATGGTATAATACCATATTTGAAATGCTGTCACTATAGTTCTTTTCCTTAAGTATCTCAGCTCCGAGCTTTGCATGAAGTCTTACATATCTCATCTCCTCAATCTTAAGAGTTTCCGCTTTTCTGCCATATATATATGGACTTATCTGCAGCTTACCAATATCATGAAGCATTCCTGCAACAGCTATTTCATGAATATCCTCTTCCGATAGTTCAAGCTCTCTTGCAAGCCTAGATGCAAGAATACTTACACACATGCCATGACGAATGGCATCATTCATATCATGTCTGTAATATTCAATTTCTCCACGATTATCATCAGTCAGCATTTCTGTATTCATATATTATACTTCCTAAAACCAATTATTCTTTCTTGCAATCATCTCATCTATTCTTGATATATATTCATCAACATTCTTGCAATTCTCTACTCGTTCTATTCGTGTGCCAAAGGTCACACCCGATCTTCCTTCTTCGAATATAAGTTTAGTTGAGCTTCCCGCACCAAGTCCTATAATATCCGTTATTTCCTCCATAATCAAGATATTATATAAACATTCAAGATTATCCTTTGAATAACCAACATTCTCCAGATTACCTGCTATATTCTTCTGTCTGTATAGATAATATGGATTAAGCGACATCTGTCTTGCATATCTGTCCACAAGACTAAGCTGACTGTCTATATCAACACCCAGCTTATTTTTATACTGTTCCATCTCCATATTCAGATTGGCAGCCCTCTTAATTGCCAACGAATGAACAGTCAGACTCTCAGGCTGCAAATTCTTTATCTGCTCTAATGTATTAATACAACTGAGTGCATCCTCACCGGGAAGACCAACAATTAAATCCATATTAATATTGGTAAATCCCACCTGTCTTGCCATCTTCATAGCTTCTACAGCCTGAGATGACGAATGAGCTCTTCCAATTAATCGCAAGGTTTCATCATTCATCGTCTGAGGATTAACACTTATTCTACCGACTTTATGCTTCTTCATTACCTGAAGCTTATCTAACGTTATACTATCAGGTCTTCCGGCCTCAATTGTATATTCTCTTACATAGGTCATGTCAAAATGACTCTCAACCATATCACATAGCCTGTCAATATGCTCAGCCGATATTGAAGATGGTGTGCCACCACCTATATATATTGATATCAGATGCTTATGACTGTATGCCCTTGATACATATTCTATCTCTTTTTCCAGTGCATCTAAATAGTCATTTACCTTATCCCTGTATAATTCAATCGGATATGATGTAAATGAGCAATACAGACACCTGCTTGGGCAAAATGGAATACCAATATATAAGCAATAATCCTCCTGCTTATTTATCGAGTCAATTATCCTCTTCTCCCTTGCTGCTACCTCAACTGAAAGCTCAGCCTTTTGAACAGAGGTACTGTATACAGTACAATAATTGTCAATGATTTCAGCTTTATCCATGCCCTTTGTCATGGCATCCATTGCTATTTTTGTAGGTCTTATTCCTGTAAGTGTACCCCACGGAAGTATCTTTCCTGTACGCTTTGAAAGCATATTATATATTGCAAGCTTAAGAGGATTTCTTATTAATGATTTTGCTGTATAGTCACCATCTACAGGCACTTCTGTATGGTCACTTTCGTAACCTGAAGAACTGTTTTCAAATGCCTCGAAACCATCTGTAGTATCATATATAGTTATTTTTATTCCGGAATTATCTATATCAGCTTTAAACACAAGAGAAATCTCAGGCTTAAGCTCCGGCGATTTATTAAAAATATCAGGAATTACAATTCTTACGCCCGGATAAAATGCCTGAAGCATTACTCTGAAATCATTATTGTAATTCTCTTCATTCTGTATCAAACATATCATAATTCTATCTTATTGCCTTTATCAAAACCTAAAGAAAGGATTGAATTTCTTTTCTCTTCCTATCTTTGTATGGTTGTTATGGCCCGGATATACTACTGTATCATCCGGAAGTGTAAGCAGCTTTTCTTCAATA
This sequence comes from Coprococcus sp., assembly GCA_016296785.1. Taxonomy (GTDB): domain Bacteria; phylum Bacillota; class Clostridia; order Lachnospirales; family Lachnospiraceae; genus Coprococcus. The sequence continues at coordinate 28,964 of JAEDHX010000007.1, forward strand.
CTGCTTATCAATAATTCGCCATCACCTGTTGGAAAATCTGATCTTCCAATACTTGATGCAAACAATGTATCTCCTGAGAACAACACCTTTGCATCCTCAAAATAATAACACATACCACCTCTTGTATGTCCCGGCACAGATATGCATTTTAGCTCAGTATCGAGTATCTTAATGCATGCCCCATCAGTTAAGTAATTATCAACTGAATCCTCAAGGGGATATCCAAGCATTGCCGATAAGTTAGCACTTGAGCTTCCAAGAATCTCCTTCTCATCCTCTGACGCATATGTCATAACGCCTGTAAGCTCCTTTAGTCTCTTCATCCCACCCATATGGTCAAGATGTCCATGAGTAAGGAAAATACCTACACAGGTGAATTTCTCCTGATTTAGAATTTTATATATATAATCTGCCTCATCACCCGGGTCTATTACAATTGCCTCTCGTGTCTTTGTATTTCCGGCAATATAGCAATTAGTCATAAGCTCACCAACCTGGTTGGTAATTACTATAATATCTCCCATCAAAATCTCCTTATCATATATAATTTAGCCAACAGTTCTCTCAATATCAATAATGCTTTCTACATTACGTATCTTTGCAATAATTGAATTTAGCTGTTCAACCGATTTTATCTCGAATGACAATGTAATTGTTGCCTTGCCCTGCTTGCTTGTACGGCTATTTATACTGCTAACATTAATATTCATCTCACTAAGAATCTTTGTAATATCGAACAGAATGCCATTTCTGTCATCTGCATAAATATTAATCTCAGTAAAATAAGTATTAGCTGCAACAGCATCCTCCTGCCACTCAGCATCAATAATACGGTTTCTGTCTGATTCACACATACAAAGCACATTTACACAGTCTGTTCTATGAATGGATATTCCTCTTCCTCTTGTGATAAAGCCTACTATCTCATCACCCGGAACAGGCGAGCAACACTTTGAAAACCTTACAGCTACATCATCAGCACCCTTAACTACTATGCCACCCTGGTTATGTGATGATGCATGTGGTTTCTTAGCAGAATACTCCTCAAGAATCTGTGTATCATCAGGTGCAGTCTTATTTACCTTGTCGTATTCCTCTATAAGCTTATTAATAACCTGTCCTTCTTTAATACCACCATGACCAACTGCTGCCATAGTAGCATCCCAGTCAGCAAAATTGTATTTCTTTGTTACCTTCTCTAAGTATTCCGGTTTTGAATATATTGAAAAATCAATTCCCTTGGATTTGCAGTAGCTAAGGATTAATTCTTTTCCACGATTGATGTTTTCATCCTTAAACTGATGCTTGAACCATTGATTTATCTTTGTCTTAGCCTGAGTACTCTTTACTATATTGAGCCAGTCTCTACTAGGTCCTGTAGAATTCTGAGAAGTAATAATCTCAACACGGTCGCCATTAGAAAGCTTTGTATCTATAGGAACCTGTCTTCCATTTATTCTTGCTCCGACCATCTTATTGCCAACTGCCGTATGAATCGCATAGGCAAAATCAATTGGTGTAGAGCCACTAGGCATATTCTTAACATCTCCGGCAGGAGTAAAGCAATATACCTGGTCAGTAAACAAATCGAGGTCCGTCTTAATAAAGCTCATAAACTCTTTATTATCATCAGTATCTCTCTGCCATTCAAGAATCTGACGAAGCCAGGACAGCTTCTCTTCTTCCTTCTGCATTACAGTTCCTGATATATTTTCTTTGTATTTCCAGTGTGCAGCAATACCATATTCAGCTGTTCTGTGCATGTCATACGTTCTTATCTGAATCTCAAATGGCTGACCTTCAGGACCAATAAGAGTAGTATGAAGCGACTGATACATATTTGATTTAGGCATTGCAATATAATCCTTGAAACGCCCCGGTATCGGCTTATACATCTCATGAATTATTCCAAGTGCAAAGTAACAGTCACGAACAGTATTTACCTTAATTCTGACTGCAAAAATATCATATATCTGGTCAAGCGTTTTATTCTGATTCTTCATCTTTTTATAGATGCTGAAGAAATGCTTAACACGTCCATCTATCTCAGCTTCAAGCTTAGCATTATCAATATGCTGTTTAACATCTGCAACTACTCTCTTAATATATGCTTCTCTCTCATACAGCTTCTCATCTATCTGTGCCTTAAGGTCTGCATATACCTCAGGCATCAAATATTTCATAGATAAATCATCAAGCTCGACCTTAATCTTGCTGATACCAAGCCTATGAGCAATAGGCGCATAAATATCCATTGTCTCCCTTGCCTTCTCAATCTGCTTAGCCGGAGACTGATATTGAAGAGTACGAAGATTATGAAGACGGTCCGCAAGCTTAATAAGAATAACTCTAATATCCTTTGCCATAGAAAGAAACATCTTTCTTAGGTTCTCTGCCTGCACCTCAATCTTATCTGTAGTCATCTTGAGCTGTGTCAGCTTAGTTACTCCCTCAACAAGGAATGCAACCTCCTCTGAGAATTCAGCTGCTATTTCTTCTGAAGTCATAACGGTATCTTCAACAACGTCATGAAGAATACCGGCAACTATTGTCTCTTTATCAAGCTCAAGCTCTGCAAGAATAATAGCGACATTAAGCGGATGCATAATATAAGGTTCTCCGGATTTGCGCAGTTGTCCCTCATGGGCCTTATCTGCGACCTTATACGCCTTCTCAATCATCGAAATATCCGTAGAAGGATGATATGTCAAAATACGGGAAATAAGTTCTTTATACAATTCCTTCGGCGGAGTAAAATCTGCCGGTGTTGTTAAATTTATCTCTCGTTTTTCTTTATTATGCTTTTTTACAACTTCTTCCAGATTACCGTCTCTCATTTCTTCCATATGCATCACCATTTCCTGTCAGTTATATTATATTCTACGCACCCTCGTATTTCACAACTGATTCTACATTATATTTTGAAAGCTTCTCTCTACCCTTCAAGTCTGTAAGTTCAATAAGGAATACCATCTTTACAACTTCTCCTCCAAGGCTTTCTACAAGCTTAGCTGCAGCCTCGATTGTTCCTCCCGTAGCAATAAGATCATCTACAAGAACTACCTTATCTCCCGGTTTTATTGCATCCTTATGTATCTCTATTGTAGCACTGCCATATTCAAGATCATATGACATTGAAACTGTTTCTCTTGGGAGCTTACCCTTCTTCCTTACAAGCACAAAGCCCTTATCATTCTTATATGCAAGCGGAGTTCCGAATACAAAGCCTCTTGATTCTGTACCGGCAATTAAGTCATACTCAACATCCTTTAGCATATCATCCATTGCATCAATTGCAAGCTTCAATCCCTCCGGACTCTCCACAACACTTGTTACATCTCTAAATATTATTCCCGGTTCAGGAAAATCAGGAATACTCTTTATAAAATCTTCTACCTTCTTCATATTCTCTCCTCCCATAAGTATTAATCAATATGCTTACGATACTCCAATATTCTAATCCGGAGCTCTTCACTTCCCTGATATTCATTAATATCGGGATAATAAGCAATATCGAGAATAACTTTATCTGTTAGTCCCTTAAGTATTTTATCACATTCACTCTCTCCAAACCACTCTTTTATTCGCGAAATAAAAGTATCCGGCTCAAAATTCATACCTGTGATAGTCTCATTATTATCCATTTCAAGGGTAAGACGCAATACATTTCTATTTCTGCCCATAATAATTGCCCGTCTTACTCTGACACCGCTTTGCGCGAATACCGGCTTCTCATTTCCTTTGCCAAATGGTTCAATGAGGTTAAGCTGCCTTGTAAGAGAAATACTATTATAGCTAAGTGGCATCGGAACATCAATCATAAGCTTAGGTGTAAGCTGTTTATCATCAAGCTCTGCTCTGCTATTAAGCTCCTGTCTTAAGCTTCCAAGCATTTCCCTCTTTATAGAAAAACCTGCTGCCATGTCATGGCCTCCAAATTTGATAAACATATGACTTACCTTATTTAACTCATCATACATATTATAGCCGGCAATTGATCTTCCCGATCCTTTTAGTATATCCTTGTCTTCACTATCAGTAAATAATAAAACAGGTCTGTAGAATCTCTCCTTTACCCTTCCTGCAATTATTCCAACCAGACTTTCATGAACATTTGGCAGATATAAAACAATCACCTTATCCGCGAGCGTTGGCACGGAATTATCCAGCGTTTCTCCGTTATGCAGCCTGCATGTATTATCAGTTAGCATCTGCATGGATTGTGTGGTAGATTTTACTGTCATATCCTTTCGCTCGTTATTGACATTTATAAGCTCTAGCGATAACGAGTCAGCCTTATAGCTATCTTCCTCTAAAAGGAAATCCATACACAGCTTGGCATCCCCAAGTCTTCCGGCTGCATTTATACATGGTCCAATAATAAATCCAAGGTCATATGATGTAAGCTTTTTGCCCTCTCTACCACTATTTCTGATAAGTGCAGCAAGTCCATAATTCGAGCTTTTTTTCAGCTTATTCAGAGCGACTCTGACAAATACTCTGTTCTCATCAATTAAGTTCATTACATCACATACGGTGGCAATCCCAAGATATTCAATGAATTCCTGACATTTTGATTCATCAATACCACATATTCTATATAGATACTGAATAAATTTGTATGCGACGCCTGCACCGCATATCTCCTTAAATGGATACCCGCAATTCTTCTGCTTGTGGTCAATAACAGCATCGGCATCAGGCATATTATAACATCTGTTTCCTGCCTCATCTATCGTATATGGTATATCATGATGGTCCGTAATAATTACAGTCATTCCATGCTCTTTTGCTCTTGATATTGCATCAAAGGCTGCTATACCATTGTCACATGTTATTATTGTATCAACCCCTTCTTCATAAGCCTTGTCTACAAGCCGGGTATTTATTCCATATCCATCACGCATACGGTGGGGTATATCATAATCTATAATCGGAAAAGCATTATATATTTCATTCGCAACTTTAATTAATCCTTTGTAAAGAATATAAGCCGACATAACACCATCCACATCATAGTCGGATATTATTCGAACATGACTTCCTTCGCTAAGCTTTTGCTTCATAATTCGGCAGCCCTTTTCCATATCCTTCATAAGTGATGGCTCATGCGTACTGCTAATATCGCCATTTAGGTACATATCAATCTCGTCTTCTGTGATTATGTCCCTGTTTCTTATTATCCTTGCAATAACAGGATCAATGCCATATTTGTCTGCAAGCTTAAAGAAATCAGCCCTTTTAGCATAAACAGACCATACTGTATCTTTAGTGTACTGATTTATTATTCTTTCCTGATTCATGTCAATATGTTCCCTTTTTAAAAAACGCATAGCCTGCTATTATATAACCGGCTATGCGTTATAATAATTGTATATTACATCTCGCTTGCTTTCTTGCCAATCCTTGTCTTCATGAAGTGCCATAATGGACCAGTAATACAAACTGATGAATATGCTCCAACAAGAATACCGGCAATAAGTGTTACTGCAAATTCCTTAATTGATGCTACACCAAGGATGTAGAGAACTAATACCATTACAAAGGTTGTAAGTGAAGTATAAATTGTTCTTGTAAATGTCTGATTAATACTTGTATTTACAATCTCCTTATATGTTGTATTCTTCATAAGACCCATATTCTCACGAATTCTATCAAAGATAATAATTGTTGCATTAATTGAATAACCTACTATTGTAAGCATACATGCAATACAAGTATTACCAACTGAAAGTCTGAACAGGATATATACAACAAATACGATTGCTACATCATGAATAAGTGCAAGCACTGCACTGGCACCAAACTTAACATCATGGAATCTTATAGCAATATAAATAAGCATAAGTATTGTTGCAAGAATTACTGCAAATAACGCATCTGTTGTCATCTTATTACTGATAGAACCACTTATGCTGTTTGCTTCCTTAACATCAGCATTGAAATTCTCAATAAGTGCATTCTTTACAAGTGCCATCTGCGAATCATCACCATTATCAGAAAGCTCAGGCATCTTGAATACTATCTCATTTGTACCGGCAACAGTCTGAACTGATATACCGGCCTCGCCTATTCCTGCTGCATCAGATATTACAGGAACAATACTACTTTCTGCTTCTGCAAGGTCATACTGCTTATCAAATTCTACAGTAAGGCTTGTACCACCAGCAAATTCAATACTAAGATTAAGCGCACTACCCTTTGAATTCTTGTAAATTGGCATAAACAGGAAACCAACAATAATTACAAGAATTGAACCGATCATGCAGAACTTACCTGCTTTAACAAAGTTTGTCTTCTTAGGCTCTTTAGCAACACCGAAGAACTTCTTATCATTAACACCAAGTGTAACAAATGAATTAAGCAGAAGCTGTGTTACAACAAGTGCTGTTAATACTGAAAGTACAATACCTATTGCAAGAGTAATTGCAAAGCCCTTAATTGTACCTGTACCAAATATACCAAGAACAAATGCAGCTATAAGTGTTGTAATATTACCATCTAAAATAGCTGATAATGCATTGTGGAAACCATTGCTTACAGCCTTCTTAACACCAACACCGGCCTTTAGCTCTTCCTTAATACGCGTGAATATAATAACGTTGGCATCGACCGCCATACCTACCGACAGTATAACACCGGCTATACCAGGAAGTGTAAGTGTAACATTGAACAGGTTCATTACCAGAAAATCCATAAACACATAAAGTGCAAGTGACATGGAAGCAATTAAACCAGGTACTCTGTATATAATAATCATAATTAAGAATACAAGGATAATACCAATAATTCCTGCTTTAATTGATGTACTGATAGCATCTGTACCAAGAGTAGCACCAACTATATTTGATCTAACCTGCTTAAGAGTAAGCGGAAGGGCACCGATACGAATTGTTGTTGCTAACTGGTCAGCTTCTTCATATGATGAAATCTTATTAATTTCTGCATTACCACCAGAAATAGCTGTCTGTACTGTAGGTGCACTAACTACCTTATTATCATATATAATATAGACAATTTTCCCTACATTTGCTGATGTTACTTCTTCGAATTTCTTTGCTCCCTCATCATTAAATGTAAGCTTTACAATATTATCATTATCGTCAGGGTTGATTCCAGGTTCTGCACCCTTAATATCATCACCTGTAAGGGCTGCTACATATTCTTCACCATTTGCCCATTTTGTATAGTTATCAGGGTCAAGGAATTCAAGTTTTCCTTCTATGCTAAGAGCTTCAAGAATCTCCTCGGCATTTGTTACGCCGGGAATCTCTGCTGTAATTCTGCCTTCGCCCTCTTCGTATACTGAACCTTCATTTGTATACTTACCAATTCTTTGCTCAATCTTGAACTTAGTATCCTCAATATCTGCCTGAGTATACTTCTCGTCCTGAATCTCGTAGGTTACGCTAAGTCCTCCCTTTAGGTCAAGTCCCAGCTTAATGTACTCAATCTTACCCCTGTCACCAATACCAAAAATTGCTGTATATATGGCAATTCCAAGTATAAGGAAGAAGGCAATAATTATAAGCACGGAATTTCTTTTTGCTTTCTTCATTATAATTCTCCTTTTTCTTTATTAAGTAATTCTCTCACTAATTATGTTTATTCTCATCTATGTCTGCCATCGCTGCCTTCATCATGATTGCACATTCAATACGCTTCTTTTGAAGCTCACAGCCTATATCATATGCATCAAGAATGTTCCCATGGAACTTAAATGAATTAGCAGCACAGCCACCACTGCAGTAAAATCTTGCAAAACAATCCTTGCATTTGTCCTTGGCATATACATTGCATAACTTGAATTCATCAACAATCTCAGGCTTTGTAATGCCATCATTAACATTGCCAATGCAAAAGCCCTCTTCGCCAACAAACTGATGACATGGGTATAAGTCTCCCCAAGGCGTTACTGCAAGATATTCTGTTCCGGAACCACAGCCAGACAATCTCTTGGCAACACAAGGTCCGCCTGTAAGATCAATCATAAAATGGAAGAAATTAAAGCCTCTTCCCTCTTTATAACGTTTTAGCATCTCTTTTGCTAAAATATCATATTGCTCAAGAAGAATAGGAATATCTTCTTCTTTTATTGCATAAGGCTCCTCTGGCAAAGACACAACAGGCTCTATTGATATCTGATCAAAGCCCATATCTGCCATATGAATAACATCCTTTGCAAAATCAAGATTATTATGTGTATAAGTACCTCGCACATAATAACTCTTTCCTTCTCTCTTCTTAGCAAATTCCTGGAACTTTGGAAGTAATATATCATAGCTTCCTTTGCCATTTCTGGTAGGTCTCATATAGTCATGAATCTCTTTCCTACCATCTATACTCAGCACTACATTGCTCATCTCTTTATTAGCGAATTCCATAATTTCGTCATTTAAGAGAAGTCCATTTGTAGTAAGTGTAAATCTAAAATTCTTATCGTACTTCTTTTCAAGGCTTCGTCCATATTCTACCGTCTGTTTTACGACATCCCAGTTCATAAGTGGCTCGCCACCAAAGAAATCAACCTCAAGATTTCTTCTGCTTCCCGAATTAGCCACAAGGAAATCCAGCGATTTCTTGGCAATATCAAGCGGCATCAAAGCTCTGTCTCCCTTATACTCACCCTCTCCGGCAAAGCAGTATCTGCAGGCAAGATTACAGTCATGAGCTATATGGATACATAAGGCTTTAACAACCGTCTTCCTCTTCTTGAAATCAATAATATAATCCTTGAATACATCCTCAGTAAATAGAGTTCCATCTGAGACAAGCTGTGATATCTCATCACAGGCTTCAAACACTTCATCTCTGTCATATTGTGGCAGAGCATCAGCTATCTGGTCCTTTGTCTTGTTCTCATAAATTCCGATGATGTCATATACCATATCATCTACAACATGGACGGAACCGCTGCATACATCAAGTACGATATTATAACCATTGCTTTTGTACTGATGAACCATATTTCTCCTATATATCAAATCATATTTATATTTTCATGAACGCACTAAAGAGGACAGTCTTTAGACGGTCCCCTCTAGCTGCTCAAATTCATAACTTTTTAATTACTTGTTATTAACATTCTCACAGCTCTGATTACCAACTGTGCATGATGTCTTACAAGCTGACTGGCATGATGTCTGGCATTCGCCACATCCACCTTTAACCATTGTATTCTTCATTGTCTTATTTGTAAGTGTCTTAATTCTTTCCATCTTTATATCTCTCCTTTTATAACAAATTGCGAAAAAGCTATTCGCATTCGCCTTATTATAGCATAAAGATGTATAAAGTAAAAGGTTTTTTTTAACTCAGCATACCGCCCAGCATACCGCCTCCTATGCACAAAACCATCTGATACAATGCTGAGGTCGCTGAGAAATTAATTGTACCATTTACTGCAAAGGATACTATCATAATTATTGCTGCATATAATGCACCAAGAACTAATCCCCATATGAACTTCTTCTCGCCAACCATTTTACCAACGGCAAAGCCCCCGGCAAATGATGCTATCACATATACTGCGGTTATAAGTATTGTTATTGTATTCTCAGATATACCAAACTTGTACAATGAAAAAGCAATTATTAACAGCATAACACCTGTTACAGCATAGGAAATAACAAGTGATTTAAGTAAGCTGACGAATTTCATGCCTGTAGTCATATATACTCCCCCTTCGATTAGAATTGTCTTGTACTAATATATATGACTGTACATAATAAACTAGAACAGGCTGCATATATTACTAATTACTTCATATGTTTTATTTGCCCTTTGCATTGTAATTTCATTTGGTTTTATCAGATCAACAACCATTACGGTATATAATCCTGCATCGCTTGATGCTATAACACCGTTAATTGAATCCTCAACTCCAATTGCCTTATCAGGTGCTATCCCAATTTTTTTGCATGCAGCAAGGTAAATATCAGGATATGGTTTTCCATTTTGTATATCGTCACCAAATACAATATCATCAAAATAATCAATTATCCCTGCCCTTGTAAGCCTTTTTATTGCATTTTTTCTGTCAGTTGATGTTGCCACAGCAAGCTTTATACCCCTGTTCTTTAAATATTCAAGTGTTTTTATAACATCTTTTTTTAGCTCAACACCATTTTCATCAAGATATTCTTCAAACATATCCATTGTCCTTTGTCTAAATGGCAGATAATCAAAATCCTCACCTAAAAACGACTTAAATACCCTTGCATTATTTGCCTTATTGCCTCCGGCAATTCTATCGCATATCACATTCATATCAGCCTCTGACACACCTATTGACATGCCATTTCTTTTCCAGCATATTCTATATACCTTTTCTGTGTCGAGCAGAACACCATCCATATCAAATACAACTGCCTCAAAGTCCTTCTTGTCCATATTCCACCTCCGGATATAAAGAAATCCGGTATAACTGGCTATACCGGATTTCAATGCTCATTTAATTACTATTTTTCTTTTTTTCTGTTCTTTATTATTACAAATACAAGAAGTGCGATAAGAAGAATAACTGCAATTATGATAATAATCAACATAATTGGTGATATCTTTTCCTTTAATGCAAAGGTAAATACTTCATCTGTCTCACTATCGTATGTCGATGCAATATTACCGGCCAAATCCTTTGCTTCTACATTAATCTTATAGGTATCATATTCTTTTACATCCATTTCGTATGTCATAGTAGCTTCATACTGTGATGGATCAATCACTTTTCCGTTTATTTCAATCTTTGTAATAATATCCTCAGCATCCTCTAAGCTGATTTTTAACTTGAACGGATCATTTACTGTTTCTCCATTCTCAACACCCTGAATTACAATTCTTGGTGCTGTACCATCATATGTGAATTCAAATTCACTATTTGATACATGACCTACCTCATCTGTTACAGTTATCACCATCTTGTGGTATCCGTCTGATAAGTCTGAGAAATCTACAAAATCTACTCCATCCATCTTAACATCAACATTAAATACTGATGTATCATTTACCTGCCATAATGCTTCATATCCTTTATCAGCAATATCAGCGAAGTCAGAAGCATTCAATAACAACTCTCCATCCTCTGATGAAGTTGCCTTTCCTTCCATTGCAAGAAGAGCTGCACTTTTTTCAATTGATGGCGCCGTATTATCTACTGTAAATACTATGCTATACTGCTCTGCTTCATTTCCAACCTCATCCTTCGCAGTAACGCTAATATTATATATACCATCCTCTTCAAATCTCTGGCTGCCGTTACTTACCTCAGCCCTATTAGAATAATTTGTAAAATATGCTGAAGAAGCATCTGCGCCATCCTTAAGCACATTAATTGATACGTTGTTTGTTTTGAAGAATACTTCTTCTACACTTACATTAACATCAACATAGTTCGGCGCTTCGCTATCATCACTACCTACTGATTCATAGCTCTCAATGCTTCTGCTATCCTTATCAGTTGCTTTAACTGTAATAACAGGTGCCTTTGAATCCACCTTAAAGGTCTTCTTCATCTGAGCTGCCGAGTTACCACTTGCATCAATTGCATCCATTGTAATTGTATATTCTCCATCCTCGGCAAATGTATATGATGCAGTATGTGGATTTCCTGTTGAGAAATCTCCTGTTGCAAGTGTCTTAACTGTTGATTCTGCTGTTGAATCAGTCTTCTTAGTAATTGTTACATCAATTTTCGTATTTTGTGCAGCACTATTATTAAATGCAAACGAAAATGCCTCATCAACACTCATTGTTGCAGTAACGCTGCTATTTTGAACATCATTTACGCCTGTTATTGATAATACCGGTGCGGTCTTATCAATTCTGAAGGATAATTCCTTCTTATCTGCAGTATTACCTGCCTTATCCTTTGCAGATACTGTTACAAGGTAATCGCCTTCTTCAGAAAATACCAATTCTGCATTTGCTGATGTGCCGGTCCATACTCCCTTCTTTACATTTCCTTCGTATGCAACCTTACCTGAAGCATCCTTTCTAACTACATGAACATTATATATGCTACCCTTATAATTATCGGTAAACTCCATACCAAGAGTTACATTTGTATTATTTGTATTATTTACAGCGTCAGTCTTGATAACCGGAGCTTCCTTATCAATAGTATACTTGACTCTCTTAGTTGTTGTATTACCAAATGCGTCCGTAACTACAACACTAAGGGCATATATACCCTGCTTGTTACTCTTTACAGTGTAGATATAATCTATATCCTTAAAGCTTTCATTAATTTCTTCAAGATTACCATTCTTATCTTTAATAGATATCTTATGATTAAGTGCAAACTGCTCAGATACATCAATATCAAATTTTACTGTCTTATTATAGTAGCCGTCATTAGTAGCTGATGGCACTGGTGTAATTGATACGGATGGTAAAGTGGCATCAACATAGAATACTGTTGTCTTATCACTTACTGTATTACCTGATTTATCAGTAATTGTATAAGTATACCAATACTTAACCGCCTTACCCTTAATCTCGTCACAGGTTGAACTTGCATATACAGTTAATTCATCCTCCTGACTAGCATTTAGCTTCTTCTGTCCTGTTGTACCATCATATGTTGTATAGTGCTTAACAATTGCGACGTCATTAGCATTTATCCCATATTCATCAGTTATAGCAAACTCAACTGATGTACCCTGAGTTAATCTGTTATCCGGTATTCCATCAATATCTACTGAAGGAGCTTCCTTATCCAGAACAAAATTACAGGTCTTTGCTAAGGATTCATTTCCACTTGCATCATAAGCATATACCTTAACTTCATAAATACCCTGCTTTGTATATCTGAATGAGGCCTGAGCCTCGCTAGCGCCGGAAGTTATATCAACAGTCTTATCCTCAAGCTTATTACCATTACATGTAGCTACAGCCTTAAAGGACTTAACAACAAAATTATCTGTTCCTGTTAATTTAAGAGTAACTCTATCATTATTCCAATATGGAGTCAGATTATTGTCGCTACCAACCTCAGCAATATCTACCTGAGGCTTAACTGTGTCTATTACAAATGATGCTGCTGCAGCTCTATTGCTTTCATTTCCTGCAACGTCCTTCATAAAGATTGTAACATCATACTTTTTGTTCTTTTCGGCATTTGAAATGGTAATATCGTTCTCAAAAATACCACCGGTATTAAGATTGTCTGAAGCAATTACATTGCCGTCAGGATCCTTAACTTCATATTTGGCTATATTGAAGTTATCATATGCCTTAACACTTATAATAGGATTCTTCTTGTAATAATATGTATTATTTACCTTATTTACAAAATCCTTAAAGTTTATCTCAGCAATACCTGGAGCATCAATATCATATGCAAATTCAACAACCTTAGGAGTTATTTTCTCAAATGGTTTGTCTCCATTATCATCATGCTTCTTTGACTTTACCTCAAATCTGTAAGTACCTTGTCTATATGCATTTTTATCAATTTCGTATGTATATACAATTTTGTTTGTATGAGAATCAATTGCTTCTTCAGATTCTTTTTTCATTTGCAATGTGTGTGTACCATTCTTAACAGCTTTAATTTCTATATCATTCTCTGTTATTTCAAAGCCGGTAACGGTATATGTTACTACAATGGATTTTCCTCCTGTATACACAAAGCTGTTACCACTTGTAATGGTTTTGGTTGTATCATCATCAAACGTAATCAAGGCGCTAAGTGATGAAACATGATCAGAGTTATCAATTACAAAATTAGCTGTCTTTGTAGTCTTATTTCCTGCCCTGTCAGTAACAGTAACAGTAAATGTGTAATATCCGGATTCTGTTACTGTATATTTATTATCAACAAGTGTAACTACGCTTGCACTCTCTTCCTTCGATTCTTTAATTGTAGCACTAATATCAGCAACACCGCTTGAAGCATCTGATGCTACAACCTCTATGGTCTCTCCTGAAGATGCATCTACAAAATAAGAAGACTCGCTTGTAATTTCATTATTTAGAGCCGTACTATTAAGCCTTAATGTAGGCGCAGTATTATCAATATATGCTTTAAACTTTATTTCATCACTTTTCTTTCCAACAAAATTAGTTGCAGCAAAAGTTATCTCCTTAGGTCCTCCGGAAGTACAATCTGTTAAAGCATAGCCTCCATTACCAAATACCACACCATCCTTCTCATAGGTATAAGCGTCTATTTTTGTATTACCATTAATATTGCCATATGAGTTTGTCACACCATTCCAAAAATGATATTCAACATCAGCAAGATATGAGTTCTTTGAAGAAGCAGAGATGTCAAGAACTGCACTCTTAGCCCATTTATCATTTTCATCAAGAGCATCATACTCTTCAAGTGTATATTCTCTTCCTCCTCCTAAATCAACATTACTAATTGTTATATCAGGTGCCTTATTATCTACAAATATAATATATCCGTTTTCATTAAATGCATATGAAGCATCCCCGAAATCATCAACTACCTTCATAACAAGAGTATTCTCACCTGTACCTGTTGCAGATAATACTGTATTAGGAAGAGTGATAGTTGCCCATCCACCATTAAGCGGAGTGCTTCCTGCAAATGTTGTTCCATCCTTAAATGTATATGTATACACAAGCTTGCAGCCGGCATATTTTTCTCCCGCTTTCTCATAAGCATTAACTGTAATATCGAATAAATCCTGACCACCTATGATTTTAGTCTGACTATTAACTTCACTAGGAATTGCCGTAGTACAAACCTTACCAACTACAATTCCCTCTGCTACATATACATCTATTGTTTTTACAGTACTCTTATTTCCTGCTTTATCATATGCAAAGAAGTTGTATCTTCCTGTTGCGGAAATATCAAGATAATACTTACCATCAACTTCAGAAATATTTCTTTCATCAGTACTATTTCCAACAGTATATGTTACCTTGTCAATTCCTGATGCATTTTCATTTGTGCCATCTGATACACATACCTGGAATTTCGCATTTGCATTTCTCTTTACAAGGTAGTAATTCTCACCTGAAACATACTTGGCTATTGTTTCATCACTGACCAAAACAACATCTGTAACTGATGGTGCGTCCCCATCCTGCACTACCTTAAGAAGGCCATAAAATATATAATTTCCTTCCTTTAATACATATACAGCTAATTTCTTAGCATATCCTTCTGTAACCTCAAGTGCAGCAAAATCCTTAGCCTTTTGAATACCTGTAGCAGCATCACTAGCTGTAGCTAATTTGCTATCAACATCTGTTCCTGTTATTGCCTTAAGATAATATTTAGTATCTGTAAATGAAACTTTGTCATCCTTCTCGGCAACATAAACAGCAATATCAACATCGTCTAATGCAATTTTTCCATTTTTATCAGGAGTAACACTACTGCCCTCTGGAATCAATGTTTCAATTGATACCCTTTTATCCTGCTCTTCTTTGGCACGAGCACCAAACTGGCTATCTACAATAACGAGTGAGAAAATCATTGCTACTGCCAATATAAATGCAATTAAACGATTTGCATTAGTTTTACTTCTCATGTCTAGCTCCTCCTCCCTAAATCTCTTCTTCTGTATGTACAACAATAATATCTAATATCTTCTTAACAGATGTTGTCTTAACTTCTTTTTGTGAAGAACTATATGAAGTCATAGCTGCATCTGATCTGTCAGCGTCTTCAGATGTAAGAACATCTGTTGAATCTGCATCATCCTCTATTGATGAAAGAATATCCGTTGACTCAGTGTCGTCTGCTGTAAGTACATCTGTTGCTTCAGTATCATCTGCTGTAAGTACATCTGTTG